>CAXQNQ010000035.1:0-4754 GCA_964225135.1 Mesoflavibacter profundi | reverse complement strand
GACTCAGTCTAACTTGCTTACCTGCCTTTTGATATTTTAATATCAAACTTTGAATAGCCTCCACACCAGAGTGATCAGACACTCTTGATTCTATAAAATCAATTTCTATTTTATCTGGATCATTTTTAATATCAAATTTAGTATTAAAGGCTGTTATGGAACCAAAGAATAATGGTCCAAATATTTCATATACTTTGGTACCATCTTCTTTAAATCTTTTTCTAGCCCGAATGCGAATGGCATTTTCCCATGAGAAGACCAATGCTGACACGATAATTCCTGCAATAACAGCTACTGCCAGGTCAAAGAAAATGGTTATCACAGTAACCAATACAACAACAAAGGCATCTGACTTAGGAATCTTAGTCATCATTCTAAGACTGGACCAAGCAAATGTTTTTATTACTACAATAAACATAACACCAACTAAGGCTGCAATTGGAATTTGTTCAATAGCAGGAGATAAAAATAGTATAAAGGCTAATAAAGCTAGTGCTGCCACAATTCCAGAAAGCCTTCCACGGCCCCCAGAATTCACATTAATCATCGATTGGCCAATCATAGCACAACCACCCATACCACCAAAGAAACCATTAATAATATTGGCCAAACCTTGTGCAAAACTTTCTTTATTGGATCTGCCTTTAGTCTCGGTGATCTCATCTACCAGAGTTAAGGTCATTAATGATTCAATCAATCCAATAGCAGCAAGAATGAAGGCATAAGGAAAAATAAACTTCAATGTTTCTAAATTGAATGGTACATTTGGAATAGCAAAATCAGGAAGAGATCCTTTGATTCCAGAACCACCTTTAGCTTTTACAAAACTTAGAACTGTTTCCGTGTCAATCCCACCAAATATGACAATGCCACTTATTACTAAAATAGCTGCTAGTCCTCCAGGTATAGCTTTATGAAGCCTAGGTAAAAAGTGCATTAATGCCATTGTTAAGCCCACCAAGCCAAGCATGGGAATAAGTTTTGCCATGGGTAACCATTGACCATTAACTTGAAACATTTCCAATTGGGCTAAGAAAATTACAATGGCTAATCCATTGACGAAGCCCAACATAACAGGGTGGGTGATTAGGCGAACAAATTTTCCAAGTCTCAAAATTCCGAAGAGCATTTGTATCAATCCCATTAGTAAAAGGGTAGCAAATAAGTATTGTAAACCTGCACCTGAGGATATATCATTCCCTTCTTTTACTAATGAAACCATGACTACTGCCAAAGCACCAGTAGCTCCAGAGATCATACCAGGTCTCCCTCCGAAGATAGAAGTAATTAGACCTACCATAAATGCCCCATAAAGACCTACTAATGGAGGAACCCCGGCTACAAATGCAAAAGCAACTGCTTCTGGAACTAATGCAAGTGCTACTGTTAATCCAGAGAGAATATCATCCTTAGCGTTTGCTGTTTGCTTTTTGAAAAAATCTACCATTACCCTAATTTTGCTGCGAAAATAAGGGCTTAATGTCTAAATATCAAAGGGAGGAAGAATAAGCCGATTTTGACTAAACTTTAATATTTGGTTACACTTGATACTGGCTCGTTAAGATTTTGTTTGTCAAGGAATTAGGTATTTATTGTTTGGTGTATAGGTGTTGAGTTGAAATTTAAAGAAGTTGGAATAAAATGAATAAAAAAAGAGGTAAGCATCGCTTACCTCTTTTTTTATACTGCTGGATAAATGTCTTTGGTACCTAAGTGATACAGCATTTTTCCATGATTGATGACTGCTCTTCTAAATGTTTTAGCACAGTGATATGGGAGATTAAACTCCTTCGCTGTCTTTTTAACGATAGCAGATATTTTTCTGTAGTGTACGTGGCAGATATTTGGAAATAAATGGTGCTCTATTTGAAAATTAAGTCCACCGATAAACCAATTTAATATTCTATTCTTAGGTGCAAAGTTGGTAGTCGTTTGGATTTGATGTACTGCCCAGTTGTTTTCTACTGTTCCTGTTTGTGGTTGTTCGATAAACTGCGTTTCAGGAACAACGTGTGCAGGTTGGAAAATAACAGCTAATGCAAAGCCACACACGAGGTGCATCAAGACAATTCCAGCGATAGTTATATACCATGGAGCTTGCATAAATATTAATGGCAATATGATGAAAAGACCATAATACAATACTTTTAATGCAATTAATTGAGCCATCAGTCCAGTGTAGGATTTATTGAGTGACTTCAAAAGTCCATTTCTGTGGTATCTAGTCAATTGTCGGAAATCTTTGGTGGTCATCCACTCTAAAGTCATGAGGGCATATAATGGCCAGGAGTAAAGATGCTGAAGGCGATGGTGCTTCAATCGCTTTTGTGTGGGAGAAAATCTGAATAATTTTCCTGAATCAATATCCTCATCCATACCATGAATGTTTGTGTATGAGTGGTGTAGAACATTGTGTTGTAACTCCCAATTATAATGATATCCACCTAAAAGGATGATAGATCGTCCTAACAGCTTATTTACAAGCTTGTTTTTGGAGTACGCACCATGAATAGCATCATGCATGATAGATGTACCTACTCCAGACATTCCAATACCCATCAAGAACCACATGCTTAAAACAATCCAAATAGAATCGAAAACATTAAACATGAGTAAAATGTAAGGAACGAAGTATAATGCAAACATAAAGATGGTCTTTACGATCATCTCCGTATTAGCATGTCTAGAGATTTGATTTTCTTTAAAATAGGCGTTCACACGCTTTCTAAGTGTATTAATGAAATCAGCATTGACTTCTCTTGAAAATTTAATGTGCTTAAAATCCATAACACTCGTTTAATTTCTAGTTCATCTATTCAATAGATTACATAGACTAGTTTAAGATAAATTGTTACCTGTAATTTGAGTTTTACTGTTGTGGGGTTAGGAAGAACTTTGTTTAATCTTATTTAAGTTCATCTTGTAAATCAACCGGATTAAACCAGGTGCCATTTGGGCGAGTAAACTTAATATTTTTCCAGTTGGGGTTAGTACTTTTTTGAATTTTCTTTTTTGAATTTGACGTATAATTGATTGGGCAACGATATCTCTACTTTGTTTTTTAACATTTTCTCTTTGAGGTAATACTACTTTTTTCCCGTCTGTATCAAGTATTTCTTTAGTTGTTTCGTTTTGTGTAAACCCAACATAGGTAAGACCTACAAAAACACCATAGGGCTTTAATTCATTGTGGACCGACTGGGCAATAGAATTAATGGCATTTTTGGTGCCACTGTAAATCCCATTATATGGAATACCATAAAAAGAAGCTATAGAGGAGATAAATTGAATAGATCCTTTAGTTTCTTTTAAAAATGGAATAGCTGCTTTTGCGGGATACACGGAGCCAAGAATATTTACATCAATCATTTTCTTATAAATATTGGGATCTAGGTCTTCCATAGCACCTCTAGTGGCAATCGCAGCGTTGGTAATTATAACATCAATTCTCCCATAATGTTGATGTGCTTTTCGACACAATTCCTCACAAAACGCCCAATTAGATACATCACCAGCTATGGCTAGCACCTCATACCCAGCTGCTTTAAATTCAGCTGCGGTTACTTGAAGTTTAGCCTCATTTCTAGCATTCAGCACCACTCTTGCCCCTGCTTTTGCATAGCTCAAGGCAAGTGCTTTGCCAATACCTTGTCTGGATCCTGTAATAATTACTACTTGAGCTGATTTATTTTCCATGATTTAAATATCCATTTTCTTTGAACCATTGAATGGCGTCTTCTACTGCCGTTTGGATAGGGGTAGCGGGTAAGTTTAATTCTTTCCTTGCTTTTGCAACGCTATAATATTGATCTATAAGCGAAATTTTGGCTACCGGATATGAAATTTTAGGGGCTTTACCAAAGATTTTACCCATCAATGATCCAGCATGACCAGCTATTTTGACTAAAAAAGAAGGCACCTTAAGTGAAGGAGGTTTAACTCCTGCTGCTTGTGCAATGATACCTGTAGCTTCTTTGTAAGATAAGTTTTCATTACCTAGGATATACATTTCTCCGATGCGACCCATGGTCAATGCATTACAGATTGCTTGAGCAACATCTTTTACATAGACCCAATTCTTACCACCTGTAGTAATCATTTTGAGCTCCTGTTTAGCCACAGCTAGAATCATAGCTCCACTAGAAGGTTTAGAATCATAGGGGCCAATCATAAAGGTAGGATTAACGATTATAGCTGGTAGTTTTTGCGCTTGGACAGCTTGCAAAACTTTTTCTTGAGCGAGTAGTTTAGAATCCACATAATCTAGACCAAAGTTTTTAGCCATTGTTGGTGTAGTTTCATCTCCTGGATTGGATTTTTGTCCATATCCAAAAGCTGAGGCTGAACTAATAAATACGAATCGCTTGATCTTATTTTCTAATGCGGCTTCTACTAGGTTCATAGTGCCATCTACATTTACCTTATAGTAGATTTCATGTCTTATAGGCCAAACGTTAGTCAGTGCTGCGATGTGGATAATTGCATCACAGCCTTTAGCATGTTCTACTAGACCTTTTTTATCTAATAAGTCACCTTCTACAAACTCTATATCAAGTCCTTCTAGTGTACGACTTTTACTCCCTTTTTGAATAAGGGCCTTAACGGTATAGTTTCGCTCTAATAATACTCTGACTGTATTTGAACCCAAAAGGCCATCGGCTCCTGTGATAAAAATCTTTTCCAATAGTCTATGTTTTACTTGATGCACTCAAGCATACTCAAATAATTGTGATTATTCGCTACAATTATAAAAG
>CAXQNQ010000034.1:0-2628 GCA_964225135.1 Mesoflavibacter profundi | reverse complement strand
ACTCATATTAGGGATGTGCTGCTACCCAAACTGCACCATCTTCAAAGAATTCCTTTTTCCATATAGGTACAGTCTTTTTTAATGTATCAATACAGTATCTACAAGCGCGAAAAGCGTCATCTCTATGCGCAGAGCCTACAGCTATAATTACTGCAGTTTCTCCTGGCCATAAAGTACCTATTCTATGTTGAATACTGATTTTATTAATGGCATATTTCGTTAGCGCTTCTTTTGCAATAAGCTCCATTTCTTTTTTAGCCATAGGTGTATATGCTTCAAACTCCAGTTTGATTACAGGCTTATTCTTTGTTTGATTCCGAACGTTTCCAACGAAAACATTTATACCACCAGATGCCTCATTTGAAACAAAGGCCAGTTGTTCCTCTAGGGATAAAGCTGAAGACTTGATTTGGATATCTATAGATTTCATTGTATTCATTTAACCTCCACTAACCGGTGGTATAATCACAACAGTATCTGCTGGTTTGATCAGAACATCATTTGCTGCATAAGTTTCATTGATTGCTATGGCATATGATTTTAGCTTGGCAAGCTCTGGGAAACGACGTTCTAGTTCCTGCTTAAGCATATCCACTGAACTATTATCTTCAAGTTCAATCGGTAAAGCATTGGTCCTAAATATATCTTTTGCTATTCCGAAAGCTGTAATTGTTATCTCCATGTATAATTTCCCCTAGTTCTGGTTCAATGATATCTCAAAAATAAACTTATTTTTGCATCAAATAAGAATAGATGATTGGTCAGGATGTAAAAAGAGCTGCTGCGTTGTTGAAAGAGGGGGCATTGGTAGCCATTCCTACAGAAACGGTATATGGCTTAGCTGCAAATGCTTTGAATGCTGCTGCTGTGGCTCAAATCTTTGAGGCAAAGGAGCGTCCTGCTTATGATCCTCTAATTATTCATACAGATAGCATTGAAAAAATTCAGCATCTAGTTGAGGAAATTCCTGATGCTTTGAAAAAATTGCTTGAAGTTTTTTCACCTGGACCACTTACTTTTTTGCTCCGAAAGAAGCCTAATGGAATTTCAGATCAAGTCACTGCTGGATTACCTACTGTAGCGGTTCGAATTCCTGCACACCCTATAACCCAAGAATTATTGAGTCTTTTAGACTTTCCAGTTGCTGCTCCTTCTGCTAATCCATTTGGATATATTAGTCCAACTCGTGCCAAGCATGTAGAGGATCAATTAGGCCAAAAAGTGCCATACATTTTAGATGGGGGTAATTGTGACTTTGGACTAGAATCTACCATTGTAGGGCTTACAGAAGACGGGCAGATAAGGGTGTTTAGAAAGGGGGGGATTTCTATTGAAGATATTGAGGGTATTGTTGGGCCTGTTTTGGTTAATGATGTTTCTGCCAGTAATCCTAAGGCACCAGGTATGTTAAAGTCTCACTATGCCCCTAAAACGCCTATATATGTAGGTCAAACATCAAAGGTTATATCTGGATTAGCTGGGAAAAAGATTGCCTATATTGGATTTAATATGCTCAATTTTGAATTACCTGTAGAGGATCAATACTTATTGTCCATGGGGTTTGACCTTAAGGAAGCAGCTTCCAATTTGTTTGCGGTGATGCGACAACTTGATCAATCAAAAAAGTATGATGCCATAGTGGCCGATTGGTTCCCAGACCAAGGCATCGGAAAGGCTATAAACGATCGATTGCGAAGAGCATCTTCGGAATTTCAATAATATCCATGAAAAAAATATTCCGGTTAATTTGGGATGCCTTAGATGGTAAGCCTAAGGATTTTACCACAGGGAGCATTAATAAAGCTATTTTCTTGCTCTCCGTTCCCTTAGTGGTAGAAATGTTGATGGAAGCAAGTTTCGCTTTGGTAGATGTTTATTTTGTGGGTAAAGTTTCAAAAGAGGCGGTTGCAACGGTTGGACTGACGGAATCAATCGTTACTATAGTATATGCCTTAGGAGTTGGCGTAAGTGGAGCAATTGCTGCAATGGTAGCACAGCGTATAGGTGCAAAAAAAAATAAAGAAGCTTCTCTTGTTGGGGTGCAGGGTATCTTGTTGACTTTATTTATTTCAGTATTAATTGGGGTTCCTGGGTTTATTTTTGCCGAGGATATTTTAAGATTAATGGGTGCTTCTAATGCCATCATTTCAGAGGGACTAGGGTATACTCGAATTATCTTTGCTGCCAATGGAATAATCTTATTCTTGTTTATTATCAATGGCATGTTAAGAGGTGCTGGTGATGCAGCATGGTCTATGCGGGTTATGTTAATCTCTAATGGATTGAACATCATATTAGATCCAATTTTTATTATGGGATTGGGACCAATTCCTGCAATGGGGGTCGAAGGAGCAGCCATAGCAACCACTATAGGAAGGGGAGTAGGTGTACTTTTCCAATGCTATATTTTGTTCAAAGGCAAATCTACTATTCATTTAAAATGGAGTCATTTCCGATTCTTAAAAGGTCTATTATATCGATTATTAAAGATTAGTTCAGGAGGTGTTGCCCAATATATTATCGGTTCAGCCAGTTGGATTGTATTGATGCGAATTGTAGCTGAGTTTGGTGACTCAGTGATTGCTGGATATACCATTGCTATTCGGGTCATCATTTTTTGTATTCTGC
>CAXQNQ010000033.1:0-4481 GCA_964225135.1 Mesoflavibacter profundi | reverse complement strand
CTTCACCTCTAATAAACCACCAAAAACCAATTGCGACAGTTAATAAAGTTGAGGAAGTTAATGTTATTGTATATATTATCGAGTCTAATAAATTAACATTTAAAATTCCATAAACAAACAAACCTATGCCATAAGAAGTAATGAAAAGGGTAACAAATCCAAACCAACTAAACGATTTACCGAACCCTGCGACTACAATTTTTCTATCCTGAATAGGAAAAAAATATCTATTTTCAAGTTGATGAGCTATCAATAACTCATCTCCCGTTACGAGGTTAATTTTCTTTTCAAGGTATTGACTAAAGTTTCTAGAAAATATTAAGTAATGTGCATGAAATGAAAGTATTACTGCACCGAATAAGCTTACAAACGGAATGATATAGAAAACAATATTTTCTTGAATAAGTATTAGTAAGATCGAGCCTGCAAAAAGAAATCTGACATCTATAAGAAACTGTTGATGATAATAGCGATTCATTTGTCGCATTCTTTGCAATTGTTCTCTAATGACTGTTAATTTATCCACAGGTTAAAGTTTATATAAGATATGTTTAAATCAAAATACACATTATGGTTTATTACTTTTTTAATAGGTATAGCAATATACAATATATTTGCAATCGTTCAAATAGAGTTCAACACAGTATCTCTATATAGTTTTAAGAAATTTACTATTGAATGTGGAACTATCTATGACTTACTGACAAATAATGTAGATTTTTCACAAAATAAAAATTTAAGTATGAACAGATCTATTTGTGTGAACCAGGCAATGGTTACCCTTACAACCTCAATTCTTACTATTATTTTTCTTATGTTTATGTTTTATTATTCTTATAAGGCTTTCAAAAATAAAGACAATTTTGAAGACATGAGCTCACTTTTGACAATATTAAGACGAAGAAACAATAAATCTCTATAATCAAGTTATGCATATAGGTGCTTTTATACCTCAGGGATGGCGAATGGACTTATCTGGAGTCCCTATTAACGAACAGTGGGAAACAATAATAAATTCCGCTAACAAGATTGAAGAATTAGGTTATCACTCATTGTGGGTATACGATCATTTTCATACTGTTCCATCTCCTACTCAAGACCCTACATATGAATGTTGGTCACTGATGGCAGCTTTGTCGCAAACAACTTCTAAAGTACGACTAGGTCAGATGTGTACGTGTAACTCATATAGAAATCCTGCCTATCTTACAAAAGTAGCATCTACTATCGATGTTATGTCCGGCGGACGTCTTGAGTATGCAATTGGTGCAGGTTGGTATGACCAGGAATACAAAGCATATGGATATGATTATCCATCAGCTGGTGTTAGGTTAAAAATGCTTGAAGAATCGTTAATTATTTATAAAAAAATGACTACAGAAGATGAAGCTTCATTCGAGGGCGAATATTATCAAATTAATAAAGCAATAAATCAGCCAAAACCTATTCAAAAACCACACCCACCACTTTGGGTATGTGGTGGCGGCGAAAAAGTTACACTTAAACTCTTAGCTCGATATGGTGATTATGGAAATTGGGATGTTGACGTAGAGGGGTTTATAAATAAATCAAACATACTTAGAGAACATTGTGAATTTGAAAATAGAGAGTTTTCTGATATTGGCAGGACCTTGCACACCAATGTTATTATTGGTGAAAATCAAGCTGATCTCGATAGTAAGATCGAAAAGATCTCAGAGTTTACATCCATTCCAAAAGATATGTATTTAAGCAAGCCATTAGTTGGGGTCAAAAATAAAGTATTTGAAAAAATTGATGAGTTTGAATCACATGGCTGTAGTTATTTAATTGCATATATAGCTGATATTGTCTGGGGAGATACGTTAGACATTCTTAAAGAAAAGCTCTAGAAATACGGAAGCCCCCAATGAAGAGGGCTTCCCAACAGGGCTGCGTATCACACTTAATTGAAACGCACTATCAGAATACCATGAGAAATGTTGAAAAGTAAAGTTATTTAGCCAAAACTAGGATTTTTAGTGTTTGGAACTAAAGAAATCCAGACTTTTCCCTTAGGGACAAAAAGTTTAGTTCCATTTTGATCAACAATATGAAAAGGATCGAGATTTGATCCACGTTTCCAGAATGCGTCTAAGAGTTTTCCCTTGTGCAGGATGATTGCTCTACCTTCTCCTACTGTTTTTACTGATGGAAGTTGCAATGGATGTATATATGGTTCACATAAAAGAGCTATTACGGTTGTTGTTGAAATCTGCCCCTGATTCCCATTTTTATCTACCCAGTTATGGATATTGTTTTTTGAAGTACCTTTGTAAGCGTCATAGTATGTTCTCACATAAGAGTTTCCGTTCCAGGTCCATGTCGTACTTGTCTGGGATGAAAACGTTAAGTTTAAATAAGAATTAGATGACCAGCTAGAGAGAGAGGGCTCCCCCCAAGGAAAAAGAGGTTGTGGTGTTGATGATTTAACATATCCCTTATCAACAGCTAATTTCTTTAGTTTTACAGTATCAGCATATAGATTATGCGGCGCTTTTCTATCTGAAATACGAAAGTATTCTGGTCTTCTGTCGCTAATGACGGGAACACCCATATCAATTATTTCTGGAATAAGACCTCCGGTCGCTCCACTTGCTACAAGAACTCCACCTAATGGTCTTAATACTGTAGGATCAGTAGGTCTCGCTGATCGAATAGGGCCGTGATAAGTTGTATCACTTTGGTAAAAGATATTAATGAATCTCGTCATGCCACCTTCAACCAACACTTCAACTACTGCATCTGCATCTTGTGGACCTGATTGAGGTCTAGCTCTAACATTATTATCATTTTTTATTCCGATGACTATTGAATTATTCGAACCGGCTGGCATGAGCAAGCCGTTTACAGGAGAATTTAATCCAGGAGTGTAGTTCTGAGTCTCCACGGGTCCAATAGATGAATATGTTTTTTCTTTGGTTAGTGACCATCTTGCCTGTAAGTAAGAATCGAGTTCATTTTGTGAATTAACTTGTGCGATGTTCCCAAATCGATATACGAAAACAGGGTAAAAACAAGGGTCTGGGACCCATACATCGGAATTATTTACATATCCATCGATACAACTGAGACTAGGATTATAGTAGCGTAGGTCTAAAGCTGAATTAGCTACTACTGGTGTTGATATTGTTGTTGTGGACTCATTAGATATATCAATAGTTTTAGTATCGTCAGCAACATAAGAACTTTCACCTTTATTTAAAGCAGATAATGTTTTTGGTCCAACAACACCATCAGTACTTAAACCTGCTTTAGCTTGAAAAGTTTTCACTGCCCTTTTGGTTCCAGGTCCATTAATTCCATCAACTTTACCTAAATAAATACCAAGGTTCTGAAGCAGTTTTTGTATTTGCTCTGTTTGTTCTGAGTACTGGTTAATACTGCTAACAACTTTTGTAGTAGTATTTTTTTGTTTACTAACAAGTACTGATTTATCTAATAACTTTGTACATGTTTCAGGCCCTAGTATTCCATCAGCTGTTGCATTGTTTAATAATTGAAATTCTTTTAATGCATTTATAGAGATTGGTCCTATCTGGCCATCAATTTTCCCCTCATAATAGTTATATGATTTTAAAACAATTTGGAGCATAAATTCATTTCTTACAGGATGTTTTTCATATTCATCCACACAGGTATATTCAGCTGAAGAAAATGATGCGTTAAATATTAATAATGAAAGTATTAAAGAGGACAGCAATTAATTACTGTTCCAAGTAATTTCTCCATTAGTTGGAACAATATGAATCCACTGGGAACTTGGTGGTACTTCGATAAGATTTTGATTGTTGTCTGTAAAAGTAAATGGTTCTTTGATGTCATTTCTTCTCCAAGTACCTTGGATTAAATTCCCATTGTGAAAGATTGTAACCGGGCCAACTCCCACAGTTAAAATACTTGGAAGTGTAGTATTTTCATCATTATAAAGTGGTCCTTGAATCACTACTACAGTTTGTGTTTTCAAAATATCACTATAGTTTCCATCCTGAGAAATAAAATTATGAGCAACTGCCTCTTTATTTGGAGCGTATCCATCAATAATAAATCTTTCGTAACCCTTTTCCCCGAGTTTCCATATCACAGTTGTAAATTCGCTGTATTTTATTGTTATTCTTGCTGCGCCTTCTTCCCAATTAGATCTGTTGTATCCAAAATCGTATAATGGTTGTGGTCCAGGTTGAAGAAAATAATATCCTTTGTCGTTTACAACACCCCTAACCAGTTCCGTATCTGCGTATAGATTATGTGGTGCATTTCTATTTGCAATTCTAAACATTGCTGGAGATACAGTTTCTTCAAGAACTGGTACGCCAGATTCTCTTATTGTGGGAATTAATCCTCCAGTAGCACCAGATACTACAAGGGTTCCACCATATGGTCTTATTACAGTTGGATCTGTTGGTCTAGCTGATCTAATCGGACCTAAATAACTTGATGATTTATCTAGGAACAATGCTAAG
>CAXQNQ010000032.1:0-24085 GCA_964225135.1 Mesoflavibacter profundi | reverse complement strand
GCAAGGGAGAATCACTAGATGTGGATGCAATGATTTACACCTTGAATGAGTTTGGTTTTACACAAGAAGACTTCGTTTATGAACCAGGGCAATACGCTATAAGAGGGGGTATTATTGATTTATTTTCTTATGGAAATGAATACCCCTACCGATTAGAGTTATTTGATGATGAAGTGGAGAGTATCCGATTCTTTGATCCATCCAATCAACTATCTGTTAAAAACATCCAGCGGATAACTTTAGTACCTAATATCAACACCCAATTCAAACAGGAGGAAAAGGTATCCATCTTAGAGGTCTTAGGTCAAGATGACATCATATGGATTAATGACATCCACAACTGTGGCGAGCGGTTGAAGAATTGCTTAGAAAAGGCGGAGCGCTATGAAGAGGAAGTATCTCTATTGGATCGTGGAGAAAGTGAAGAAATATTTAAAGAAAGAGCCTTTATTCAACCTGCTGATATCAGTGATCAAATTCAGAACTTCAAGTTGATAAGTTATGGCACTAATCATCATGGAGTTATTGCCCAACAATCACTTGCGTTTGACATTCAACCACAGCCAAATTTTAATAAGAACTTTAATCTATTAATTCAAGATCTTCAGAACAATGCATCTAATGGGATCAAGAATTATATTTTCACAGATAACCCCAAGCAAGTTGAGCGTTTCTATGCCATTTTTGCGGACTTGGAAGCGAGTATAACTTTCATTCCTATACTGAAGAGTCTAAGTGCAGGATTCCTATCTAAAAACTTAGGTATTGCTTGTTACACAGACCATCAAATTTTCCAGAGATTCCACAGATTCAAACTCAGGAAAGGCTTTTCTAAGGATAAAGCCTTAAACATAAAAATGTTGAGGGAGCTCAAACCTGGAGATTTTGTTACCCATATTGACCATGGAGTTGGTCAGTTTTCCGGATTAGAAAAATTGAATATTAATGGGCATACCCAAGAGTCTGTTAGACTTTTTTATAAAAACAGAGATGTACTCTATGTGAGTATCAACTCCTTACATAAAATTGCAAAATACTCGTCTAAGGAGGGGACAGTACCTTCACTCAATAAATTGGGATCAGAAGCCTGGAAAAACACTAAATCAAAAGCTAAGAAACGCGTAAAAGATATTGCTGCCGAATTGATTAAGTTATATGCTAAAAGAAAGGCAAGTCCAGGTTTTGCATTTGAAGCAGATGGATACCTTCAAAATGAGCTAGAGGCATCCTTTTTATATGAAGACACTCCAGACCAACTTACGGCAACTAATGATGTTAAGGCGGATATGGTCAAACCGCACCCTATGGACCGATTAGTCTGTGGGGACGTAGGATTTGGGAAAACAGAAATAGCCGTACGAGCAGCATTTAAAGCAGTAGTTTCAGGAAAACAGGTGGCGATTTTAGTTCCTACGACCATCCTGGCATTACAACACTTCAAAACTTTTAATGGTAGATTGGAATCCTTTGGCGTCACCGTAGATTATGTAAACAGATTCAAAACCAATAAGCAAAAGAAGGACATTTACGAAAGACTAAAGGCTGGAAAATTAGACATATTAATTGGTACGCATTCCATCTTAAACAAGCAGGTAGAGTTTAAAGATCTTGGATTACTTGTTATTGATGAGGAACAAAAGTTTGGTGTTTCCGCAAAGGAAAAGTTAAGAAATATCAAAGTAAATGTGGATACCCTAACCCTTACTGCAACTCCAATCCCAAGAACTTTACAGTTTTCTTTGATGGCTGCAAGAGACTTGTCAGTCATTCGAACAGCACCTCCAAATAGACAACCCATTCATACAGAAGTAAGAGTCTTTAGTGATCGCATCATTAAAGAATCTATTTATTATGAAGTTAACCGTGGTGGACAAGTATTTTTTGTACACAATAGAGTCAAATCACTTCCAGATATTGCCACAATGGTGAAAAGGTTATGCCCAGATATTGACATAGCTGTAGCACATGGACAGATGGAAAGTAAGGATTTGGAACGTGTTCTATTAGACTTTATCGATAAGAAACATGATGTATTGATTTCTACGAACATTATTGAAACTGGGCTAGACATTCCAAATGCAAATACTATAATTATTAATAATGCGCATCAATTTGGAATGAGTGATCTTCATCAATTAAGAGGAAGAGTAGGTCGATCAAACAAAAAGGCATTCTGTTATCTGTTCTGTCCGCCAATGTCTACCCTGACACAGGAGGCTCGAAAACGATTAAAAACACTGGAAGAATATAGTGATTTGGGCTCTGGATTTAATATTGCCATGAGAGATTTGGATATCAGAGGGGCAGGGAATCTTTTAGGTGGTGAACAAAGTGGTTTCTTAAATGAAATTGGATACGAAACTTATCAGAAAATACTAGAGGAAGCCATTCAAGAACTTAAAGAAAACGCCTTTAAGGAATTGTTCAAAGAGGAAATGGAGTCCAAGAAATCCTTTGTTAAGGAAGTTCATATGGAAACAGATGTGGAAATGCTCATACCAGATGAGTATGTTTCCAACATTCAAGAAAGGCTTAATCTATACACCAAACTAGACAACCTCCAATCGATAGAAGATTTGGATCATTTTGCTGAATCTTTAACAGATCGCTTTGGTAAAATCCCACCACAAGTTTACGAGTTGTTTGATGGTTTAAAACTAAGATGGATATGTAAAGATCTTGGCTTCGAACGATTAATAATAAAGAATGAGAAAATGAGATGTTTCTTTGTAGAAAACCCACAATCCATGTACTATGAAACAGAGGGATTCCAAAAGTTATTTGATTTTATCGTTAAATCGGGTTACAAACTAGGCTTGAAATTCAAGCAAACTCCTAAGAATTTGATTGTAATTAAGGAAGGAATTCCTAATTTAAAAGAAGCCAAAGAGTTTTTAGATGAACTTAAACAGGGTAGAGATTCATTATAAGACAAAGTACATGAAACGTCCACTATGGAACAAGCAGAAAAAAATGAAGTAGTTCAAGTAGATCAGCTTCCAAGTTATAATTTGGAACAGATTACCACTTTGAATAAAAGTTGGAAAACTATTAGGGGTATTCATTCTGTAGGATTCTATCTTTTAATGGCTATTTGCATTTTGGGATTTGGCTTATTAGCACTTCCAACACAGCTTGAACTTTTCTTGTTCTTATTACTATTTCCCGTGAACCTTTGCTTAATCAATATTTGGTTGATCCATAAACAATATCAAGTTGAGGGTTATATTATTCGAGAGAAAGATATTTACTTTCAGCAAGGATTTTTTTGGACAAAGCGTATGGTCATCCCTTTTAACAGAATTCAACATGCCAGTGTGCACCAAGGACCTTTAGAGCGATCTTTTAAGTTGTCTAAGCTTCGAATCTTTACTGCTGGAGGTCAATCGAGCGATCTTACTATTCCAGGTTTGCAAAATGAAGAGGCACTGCAAATTAAAGCGTTTATAAGTGAGCAAACTGCTCAATCAAAAGCTGGGCAACATGGTGAACTTTAAAGAAGCCAAAAGGCAGTCACCCGTCGCTATACTTTTGATTTTGTATCGAGTGATGCAAATGATCTTTAGGCAGACCTTGCCGATTTTAATTGTTCTCATCTTAAATCCAAAGGCAAGCAAAATTGACTATATAGGAATTGGAATAATGACTATCGGTATTATCTCCGCTTTTAGTTCTGTCATGTCTTATTTTAGATTCTTTTATTACGTGGATGACACTCACTTTCATATTCGTAAAGGTTGGCTAGTTAAGAGTAATATCTCCATTCCAATAGAGCGCATTCAAACCATAGATTTTTATCAAAACCCTATTCATAAAATCTTTAATGTAGTTCAATTAGATGTAGATACTGCAGGTAGTGCCTCCAAAGAGATCCATATTCATGCCCTAAAGAAAAACGATGCAAATCTACTTAGGAATTATCTGTATTCTAAGAAGGAAGAACTTCTACCGGAGGAAGCTTTAGATACAGTAAAGCAAATGGAAGAAGAGCAGATTCTGCATCGGTTAGGTGTAGGAGACTTAATCAAAATCGGTCTTGTTCAAAATCACCTACGAACTGCAGGTATTATTGTCGCTTTTGGATTTACACTATATGGCGAACTGAGTGAGATATTTGCAAAAGCTACAGATCGTTTTGTGGAAGAGTCTTTTGGTATTATTGAACGTGGTGGGATATATCTGACCCTTACCTTGCTCATGCTATTACTATTAGCTTCCATAATTGGCTCTGTCATAGTTTTCTTCTTTCAAAACTATGATCTCAAACTAACTAGCTCAGGGAAAGGCTATAGATTAATAAAAGGTCTATTAAACCAAAAGCAGACTAGTATTAGTCTAAGTAAAATACAAATGCTCAGATGGTCTTCTAATTACCTTCAGCGTAAACTTCACTTAGTCAATTTGAGTATTTATCAAGCTTCTAGTATAATAGTAAATGTAAAGCGTGCTATATATGTGCCAGGGCTTTCTCCAACTGGGATAACAAACATATTGAGTTATGTCTTTGAGCAAATCAATCCCAAAGTTTTTCAAATCTATCATATACATCCACTGATTATACTAAGGAGAATGTTGATTATGGTAATAGTCCCCTTACTTGTTATTATTATGAGTAATCTTGATCAGATAATAAGAGGGGTTCTCATAAGTTTAGTATGGATACTGTTCTCCGCTTTTTGGTCCTATCAATACTACAAAAGATATAAAATTCAAATCCATGAGGCTGGCATACTGATTGAAAACGGTGTTTTGACCATTAAAGGGGTATTAATGGAATGGAAAAACGTGCAGAGTATTGCATTAAAACAAACGCCCATACAAAAAAGAAAACAGCTGACAAATATGGTGCTTTACACCGCTGCAGGTGCAGTACAAATTCCTTTCGTTAGAATGGATGAAGCAAAAAGACTACGAGATTTCATCCTTCATCACACAGAACACTCCGAAAAAGAATGGATGTAATTATTGCAACATTTCTTTAGATATTAATTTTTAATATACAAAAAACATGCTTAATTAAGCTCAAATGTCGGCTAGAAGTGTCTTCTACCCGAGAACATCATTTACCTTTGTTGGACTATGAATGTGACGCACGCTGACTTGTAAAAGTTCAATCATTAAGTTTTACCCGATGAAAGCAGTTATTTACATATTTATAGTCCTATTTGCACTTCCGATAAACACTTTTTCTAAGCTTCAAACATTAGACATTCCTGATGTATTCGAAGTATATACCTTGCTTAATGAGCCAGGTAAATTAATACGTACTAGCACAAGTATTCAAGGAAAAGATGGATGGCACCACTTCATAGATGAAGAAAATAACCAAATTATTCTCTCCATTAAACCAAACCATACAACCGATATTCCTGGTATAACCTGGGTAAGTTCTGGTTTATTAAATTCTTATGGATCGGAAGCTAACGACTATCAGGAATCTTTTCTCGCCGAGCAGTCAGCGTTTTTAACTATGAATAGATATTGGAGAATAGATAATAGTTCAATCAGTGATCAAGGATACACTATACGATACTATTTTAACGACATAGATATAGAAGATATCAAGCAATCCGCAAGGAAGCTAAACTTTCCAGAACCAACAGTTAATCAGCTAACTTTTTATGCATATACAGGATCAGATACCCATCCTTTTAGTGGTGATAAAAATATAAATAGCGAAACCTGTTTAATCTTTGCATCTGAAAATAATAGAAGTATAGTGACTACAAACACCTTTCACTATGCAGAGTTTCAAGTAGATCAATTAAGTAATGCAGGTAGTGCAGGAATCCAACTAGATTTAAGTCAAAAAGAATTTTGGTATAGGGGGAATTTACATGCGACAAATAAAGCCCATTTTGACGCGCTATCCATACATGCTTCATCAGATGAACAATCAATATACACCGATAATGCTGGTGTATTTGAAGTTCCACTTAAAGGTGGTTTAAGGGATGTAAATATTGGTTTTTCTATTGATCTTGAAGATCAAAACTTTGTGAATGTCTTTGATGTACTACGATTAAAGAAACACTTGAGTGGCGAACAAATCATTAATGATCCAATGTTACTTTATGCTGCAGATTTAGACAATAATAGCGTAGTTGATGAATACGACTATGAGATTCTAAATAGATGGGTAAAAGGCCAAAAAGAAGGGTTTTCTAACCATGTGGCTTACACCATAATGTCCAAATCGGATTGGAAATCCATTCTGACTGGCGAACAGTTTTTTACTCCAGCTAAAAGCATTGTATTAGATCAAATCAAAACTAATATTGAGCAGGATTTAATATTAATTGTAAAGGGAGATTTGGATGCTGCAGAACCAGCAGCCCGGTCGAGTAAAGACAATAGTTTATTCCTAGAAAGTACCACATCTTGTGGTTCAGGTGAATGGGTAACCTTAGGATTGTATGCTTCATTTCAACAAGAAATTCAAGGATTGCAATTTAGCTTAAACTGGAATCCTGAGGCACTAGAACTAATGGAGGTTGGGGACCCTATTTATAAAAGTAATATGCTAGATTGCTTTAATCTTGATCAAAAAGAGAATGGTTTTTTGAGTTTTTTATCTACTGACGAAAACAAGTTCAATAAACGAAATGGTCAAGTTCTTCTAGCTGAACTTACATTTAAAGTAATAGATTCATCGCCTCATTCCAAAATCAGATTTGGTAGTTATCCAAGCGAAATAAATTTAATCAATTCTAATAACGAAAACGCTTCCATAATATTAGAAAATGGACTCATTTCAACTGATCCAGCTAAGCAAATTGAAATTGATGAAATTATCACAAAGGCACCAAATTGTGACCATCCAAATAGTGGTACTATCCAAATCTCAAGCATTGACCAAACTGGATTAATGTCAGATATGATAACTTGGAATGATGGTGCGTATGGATTTTACAGAAAAAACCTATCAGAAGGCATCTATTCATTTACGATTGAGCAAAAAGGAAAATGTACTTTTCATTCTGAATCCATTGATTTCAAAGTCCCTTCTAAGCCATTTATCAAAGAAGCTAATATTAGTCAGTTAAATTGTATAGAAGGTAAGGATGCATCTATTACTATAGACATTCAAGGAGGTCAGACACCATATCAATATAATTGGAGTAATAATATCCAAACCGCCGAGAATTATTCTTTGGCTGCAGGAACTTATAATCTCCAAGTTTTGGATGCAAATAATTGCAGCATTGACCAGCAATTTGAAATCCATTCTAATGGCCATTTAGGTCTAGAGTACTATATCAAAGCACCGAGTTCAGCTACTAGTCAAGATGGCAGTATAGAAATTTTCGCAGCAGACGGAATAGTATTAAATAAAACCAATGTAACTTGGAGTACTGGTGTTAAGGGTCTAAAGAATGAAAATATTTCTCCGGGAGAATATACAGTAGAGTTTACTACAGTAGATGGATGTCAATACCAAAAAACATTTGAGGTAAATCACTCGATTTCTAGTTTAGAACTGAAGGCAATTTTTAACGAGGAGGACATTAAAAAAGGATATGGATTAGCCCAATTAAGCATTGAAAGTCCTACAATAAGTACATATACTTTAAATCTAATTGGCAACAAATCAGGATCTATATGGTCAAAGACCGTACAGGTTCAAGCTGGAATTAATGTATTTTTTGTTCCAATTCCACAACACCAAGGCGATTATATCTTGCAGATACCAAAGGTATTGAGTCAACGATTCTCCATTAAATAAAAAAACACCTTCAAAGTTGAAGGTGTCCCTGATATAAATTCTTATGTACTGAGATTATAATTCGACTTGATTTTTAAACAAGCCCTTGTTTAATAGCGAACTTTACAAGTTCGGTGCTTGAATTCATATCCAGTTTTCTTAGGATATTTTTACGGTGTGTTTCTACGGTATACTTACTAATGAATAAGGCTTTTCCTATCGTTTGACTGGTCATACCTTTACTGATTAGCGTTAAAATTTCTTGTTCACGCTTAGATATTCCAAGGCGTTTACAGAAATTATCTTTAAATCTATCAGAGACTTGTTTTTCAAGATTTGCCTTCTCTGCCATTTCATCAGAGATAAAGCATTTATTTCCATCTACTACTTCAATGATAAAATCTAGCACTCGGGAAGGATGAATATTTTTAGTTACAAACCCATCAACACCCAGCTTTTTTAGACGCTTCTCCAAATCTAAATCATAATATCCAGAGAATACCATGACCTTTACTTCAGGAAAATTTTGGTGAATGTAAGGAATCATTACCGAATAGTCTTGACCAGGCATATTAAGATCTAAAATTAGCAGATCTGTTTTGATTGAAGAAAGATATTTGCTGATTTCATTGGAGTTTCCAACTTGACCAATAACTTTGAAATTAGGCTTATGTTTAAGAAGAGATACAATTCCCATACGTACTGCTGGATGATCATCAGCAATCAGGATGTTTGTTTGTGTTTGCTCCATTTTGTTATAGTTTTTGGACTTGCAAGATGTTCATGGCTAGCAAGTTCACAGTGTCATGAGTTTTTGTTGTTCATTCAAATGTAGGACATAAAACCCTGTTAAACAAGGGTAAAAAATGTTGGCTATCAACATTTTAGGTTAACCAAATATGGGTATTTTGCTATTACAGGCGAAAAAGCTTGTAAAATATAGGCTTAACATCTTTAAATAAATCATATACAATATTTAAAATATCTTAAACATTGTAAGGAAGGCTACAAAAAAGCAGGAGTGGAAAAGAATAGAAGCTAGACAACTAGTTCATGATGCCTATTTTAATCAATGCTTCTTTAGAAGCCGTTTGTTCAGCTGACTTTTTATTGTAATCGTCTGCAACGCCAAACTTTTGATTATCAACCAGCACCGCTACTTTAAATCGATCGCGCTTCTCCAGCTTATAACGAGCCATTAATTTATAGGAAACTGTTTTACCGTTTTTCTGGCACCATTCCAATAATTGGCTCTTATAATTATCATCTGTATGCTCTAATTGGCTTACATCGACATAATTCTGAAGAATCTTACGAATAACAAAGCGAGTAGTATGATCATAACCGCGCTCTAGGTAAACAGCTCCTACTAATGCCTCTACTGCATTACCCAGCATAGAATTACTCAATCTTGTTTTGTTGTACTTATTCAACAAAAGATCTAATTCCATCTGCTCACCTATGGAGTTCAATGATTTACGCTTTACAATTTTGGAACGCATCTTAGTTAAGAATCCTTCATTTTCAGTAGGATACTTTTTAAAAAGGTATTCAGCGACTATGGTACCAAGAACGGCATCACCAAGATATTCTAGTCGCTCATTATTGGTAACAGCTGAAGATTTTTCTGCTGGAGTGGATTTGTGAGAAAAGGCAATTTTAAATATTTCCAAGTTGACAGGAACAAAACCAATGATTGGCAACAATCTCTTTACTAGATCCTTGTCTTTTGAAAAATATTTATTTTGAACCTTTTTTAATAATCTCACCAAAGCGCTCTAAAATTTAATTGAGACAAATTTATGCTTAATATATTTTAATTAAGGATAGAACAAAGAAGGGATTAGGTAATTTTTGTAATTAAAATTACCTAAACAACCTTTTTATTTAAATCTTTTGATCACAACTGATGCGTTATGCCCACCAAAACCGAAAGTATTACTTAAAATAGCATCTACTTTTCGCTCTTGAGGTTGATTTAGCGTCAGATTTAGTTTTGGATCGATTTCAGGATCCATAAACTCGTGATTTATAGTTGGCGGAATAAATCCATGCTGAATAGCTAACGTTCCTGCTACAGCTTCTACAGCACCCGCTGCACCAAGCAAATGACCTGTCATAGACTTGGTTGAACTGATATTAACATCATATGCAGCAGCTCCGAATACTTTCTGTATCGCTAAAACTTCAGCAATATCGCCTAGCGGAGTAGAAGTACCGTGTACATTAACGTAATCAATATCCTCTGGATTAAGACCAGCATCTTTGATAGCACTTGCCATAACATTTGCAGCCCCTAGACCTTCTGGATGCGGTGCCGTAATGTGGTGTGCATCTGCTGTTGCAGCGGCACCCGCCAATTCCGCTATTATATTAGCACCACGCTTCTTTGCGTGTTCATACTCTTCTAATACCATTACTGCTCCACCTTCTCCTAATACAAATCCATCTCGAGTAACATCAAATGGTCTGGAAGCTCTTTTGTAATCATCATTTCGAGTAGAAAGTGCTTTCATACCATTGAAGCCACCCATACCAGTGTAAGTTACACAGGCTTCAGATCCCCCTGCAATAACCACATCATTTCTGCCAGAACGAATGGTATCCATTGCATTCATAAGCGCATGCGTAGAAGAAGCACAAGCTGAAACCGTACTATAATTTACACCTCTGAAACCATATTTAATAGAAATATATCCTGCAGCAATGTCAGAGATCATTTTAGGAATCATAAACGGATTAAATCTAGGTGTCCCATTGCCTCGAGCAAATGTCATCACCTCCGTTTCTAATGTTTTAAGACCTCCAATACCTGCTCCCCAAATTACTCCTGCACGATCTAAGTCTAGAGTGGAAACATCAAGACCACTATTTTCCATAGCTTCCTCAGCAGCATACATGCCGTACACTGTAAAATCGTCCATACGTCTAGCAGCTCTTGGATCTACACGAAGCGAGAGGTCGAAGTCTTTAAGTTCACACGCAAATTGCGTTTTGAATTCGGAAGCATCAAATTTGGTAATTAGATTGGCCCCACTTATGCCCTTTTGAAGACCCTCCATAAAGGAAGGGATATCATTGCCAATAGGGGTTACCGCGCCGATACCAGTAATAACAACTCTTCTCATATATTGGATTCTATTTAATCAGAGATAGTACATTAAAAAAGAAAACCACAAACCAATATTAAATTAGCTTGTGGTATTTCATTCCGAAAACACGGATTATCCTTGAATTTGTGAGTTCAAATAATCAATTGCGTTTCCAACAGTTTGAATTTTCTCTGCTTGCTCATCTGGAATAGAGATATCGAATTCTTTCTCGAATTCCATGATCAACTCAACAATATCCAAAGAGTCAGCGCCTAAGTCAGTTGTGAAGTTGGCATCAGGATTAACATCAGCAGCGTCAACACCTAACTTGTCAACAATAATGTTTGTAATTTTTTCTGCAATATTTGACATATGCATTTAACTTTATTGAGTTACAAAATGTTTTGCAAAGAAACTTATTAGAACTTTTCTAACCAAAGTTTTAAGCCTTTTTTTTTAGTTCTCTCATCTAAATATCTACTTCTACCTCAAAATATTGACTTATTTCCACAAATTTCCTAGTAATCCTTTACGAACAAATAGTATATTTGGGTGAAATTCTAGCCAAGACCTAAGCCAAACTAAACATTACACACATCGAAAAAGACATTATGGCTTTAAATAACAACCTGAATACCAAAATAGTAGCTACTGTTGGTCCTGCATCTTCATCCTATGAAAAGTTATTGGAACTGGTTCACAATGGAGTTTCCGTATTTAGGCTCAATCTCTCCCATGGATCGCATGAGGTCCACCTCAACACTATTGAAAAAGTTACCCGTATAAACCGAGAGCATGGTTTTCATATCAGTATATTGGCTGACTTGCAAGGCCCTAAACTTCGTGTGGGAGAAATCGAGAATAATGCACTTGAAATTGAAGAAGGCGATATTCTAACCTTTACCAACGAGAAGTGTGTAGGTAATATGGAAAAAATCTACATGAGCTATGAACAATTCGCTCAAGATGTAGAACCTGGTGAACGTGTCCTAGTAGATGATGGTAAATTGGTTTTAGAAATTGCGGAGACAAACAAAGTGGATGAGGTCAAACTCAAGGTAATATTTGGAGGGATTTTATCCTCTAATAAAGGGGTCAACTTACCCAATACGAAAATCTCCTTACCTAGTCTTACAGAAAAAGATTTAGTCGATCTAGATTTCGTACTTAAGCAACCTGTAAATTGGATTGCACTATCCTTCGTGCGTTCAGCAGAGGATTTAATTGACCTTCAAAAAAGGATTGATGAGAAAGGGCATCCTGCTAAGATTATCTCTAAGATAGAAAAGCCAGAAGCTATTGAGGATATTGATAGAATCATTAAATATTCCAATGCTATTATGGTTGCTAGAGGAGATTTAGGTATTGAGGTCCCAATGGAAAGACTTCCCCTAATTCAAAAAGATATCATCAGAAGATGTATACAACGTGCAAGACCTGTTATTGTTGCTACTCAAATGATGGATAGTATGATTACTAATCCTTCGCCAACGAGAGCTGAAATTACAGATGTTGCCAATGCCGTGCTCGATGGAGCAGATGCTCTTATGCTGAGTGGAGAAACTTCTGTAGGAGCTCATCCAGCTAAGGTGGTGCAGGCAATGAAAAAAATCATTATTGAATCTGAACAAGTCTTATTCCAAGATGACAATAAACCTGTACCTAATAGTAAATCAAGAACCTTCTTGTCCGATGTAGTCTGTCAAAACGCTGCTGATACGGCTAACCAGGTTGGAGCCAAGGCCATTGTAGGTATGACAAGTTCAGGATATACTGCATTTAAAGTTTCATCATTCCGCCCAAATGCTAAGATTATTATCTTCTCCGATCGTATGCATATGCTGTCAACACTTAACTTAGTATGGGGCGTTCAGTGTTTTTACTACGATAAATTCACTACGACAGATGGTACAATCAATGATGTAACTGAAATATTGAAAAAAGAAGGCATAGTTAGTAAAGGTGATCTTGTAATCAACACAGGTTCTATGCCATTGCATAGAAGGTTTAGAACCAATATGATGAAGATAACCCTTGTTGAATAATCTTTAAGTTAGGTCATCATCTAGCTAACTCGGATGCTATTTTTTAAATTGAATGGATAAACAATAATCCTTTCATCAGCACCAAATTATTAACCAAAAGATATAAACCATGAAAATCATTATCCCGATGGCAGGAAGAGGATCTCGCCTTCGTCCGCATACACTTACAGTTCCTAAACCCCTAGTTCCAGTAGCTGGCAAACCCATTGTTCAAAGAATTGTTGAAGATCTTTCGGAATCTTTTGCTGGAAAAATTGATGAAATAGCCTTTATCATTGGAGACTTCGGGAAAGAAGTGGAGCAAGAACTAATTAGTATTGCTGAAGGGCTTGGTGCAAAAGGAAGTATTTATCATCAAGATCAGCCTCTTGGAACAGCACATGCCATTCTCTGTGCAGGCCCTAGCCTTGATGGGAATTGTCTAGTCGCTTTTGCCGACACCTTATTTCAAGCTGATTTCACCTTTGATCCGGAGGCCCAAGATGGTTTAATCTGGGTTAAAACAGTGGAAGACCCTTCTGCTTATGGAGTAGTGCAAACAGACAAATCCAATAAAATCATAGAATTTGTTGAAAAATCTCCTGTATTCGTATCAGATAAAGCCATTGTGGGTATATACTATTTCAAGGATGGAGCAAGACTAAAAAAAGAACTGGAATACCTAGTACACAATGATATAAGGGAAAAAGGTGAATACTCCTTAACTACAGCACTTGAAAATCTAAAAAACGATAATGCCATCTTCAAACCAGCCATTATAGATGAATGGCTAGATTGTGGTAATAAACATTTTGTAGTCTATTCTAATCAGCGCATGTTGGACATCAAGAAAGATAAAGAGTCTCTGATTGATCCATCTGCCAAGCTAGTCCATTCAACAATAATTGAGCCTTGTTTTATTGGACCTAACGTAACAATTGAAAACTCCGTAGTTGGACCCTATGTTTCAATTGGCAAAGATTCAACAGTTAAAGACTCTATTATTAAAAACAGTCTAATACAAAATGAATCTTCAGTAAATTCTGTTGTACTTTCAGATTCTATGTTAGGCAATAAAGCCACTTTCTCTGCTAAACCTAGAAATTTAAGTTTAGGAGATTTTACAACTTATACTGAATGAGATTATTAGTTCAAGGTCTTCTTTTTGTTTTGCTTATATTATTTTCAAGTGATCTCTTTGCACAAGAAAGATCTACTGACGCTGGGAAAAAAGAAGGTCAATTCATAGAAGCTACAACCTTATTGGTTTTAGAAAAATATGAATCATCTAAAAGCATTTTGATTGGCTTACTTAAAGAAGACAAACAAAATGCTGCCATTCATTTCCAAATTAGCCGATGCTTTGAAGGACTTACCGAGCATCAAGAAGCCCTTGACTATGCAAGAAATGCGGTGAAATTTGATGCAAAAAACACGCACTATTACGAGCATCTTATCGATTTGATAGTTGCATATGGGAGTATAAGTGAGGCCATCGTGTATGCAGAAAGATTAAGTCAACTCGAACCACAAAATCAATTCTATTTTGATAATTGGATGGCACTCCTATTAAGCCAAGAAAATTATAAAGCTGTTCTGACTGCCCTCGAGAATAGAGCTAAACTATTAGGTGATAGCCCTGAGCTATACCTTCAAATGGCCGGTACTAAAATGAAACTTGGACAAATTAAACAGGCTGAAGCCTCTATGCTAGAAGCGCAAAAGCAATTTCCCAAAGAGCCTGAAATTAGCATCCAATTAATTGCTTTTTACCTGAGTTTGAATGAAGTCAAAGAAGCGCTAAAACAAGTCAATCAGTTCAATCAACAATTCCCTTACAAAGAAAAAGACTTGTATGAGATTCCAAATATTGAATTGATTTTCAATGAAAAAAGCGACTCATCGGATAATCCACTTAGTCAGCTCATGCAGTCACCTATTGACTTGGATCAAAAAATTCAAGCCATGCTACCCTATTTGACAGCACTAACGGAAGAAGATCCCAAAGCCAAACAAATCCTTCTTGAGGTATTACCTATTTTGGAGGAACAATATCCAGGCGATCCTAAGATTGCATCTATAAAAGGAGATATCTATTTCTACTCCAATGATTTTGCCGCTGCTGCACAAGCATACGAACGTTGTCTAGAATCAAAAAAGAACTTACTACCTGTTTGGGAACATTTGCTTTACTCCTATTGGGCTATCGGACAATTCGAAGAACAAATCCAACAAGCAGAGGATGCCCTTTTTTACTTTCCCAACCAAGGTGTTATTTGGTATTATTACTGTTTGGGCTTATCCGAGTTACATCGATATGATGAAGCACTAATGGAAATGAATAATTATGGTTTTCTACTTCAAGGAAACAAGCAACAGTTATTCACCACTACATTATTAAAACTGAATGTTTTTATTCAACAAGAAAAAATAGAGGAAGCAAAAGAAGCATTGGTAGACCTTAAAAACATGGTTCAAGATCATCCTGATGTGACTATTGCGGAAATTAAATTGCTTGCGCTTCAAAAAAACGGTTCCAAGAAAGCCCTAGAATTGGCAAATAAATCTGACGTACTAGCTTATTTACCTGAATTCCTTGCAGCCCGAGCACAAGCCTTTTTAGTCAATAATAAACTAACGGAAGCTGAAGTCAGTATTAATCAAGCCCTAGAACGTTCATCTAATCATAAAGGTGCTATGCTAGAAATAAAAGGAGATATATTGCTAGCTATGGGTCAAAAATCAGAAGCTAAGCAAATATACCAGGAAGCTCTGACGTTCAATGGTTATACCATTAGAATCCAATCCAAACTCAACAATATCAACTAATATGAATGATATCAGTAAAACTATTGTATTCCTTTCCCTAATCCTTTTATTCAGTTCCTGTAATCTGTTTAAAGGCAGTAAGTCTTTTGAAAACACGGATAGAAAAACAGCAAAACTGGTTAACAAGTTAATTGAAAATCAATTCACTGCGGATTGGATTCAAATAAAAGGAAAAGCAAAGGTTGATTTTGATGGACAAAAAATGGGTTTCCCCTTTGAAGTCCGCATGCAAAAAGATGAGATTATTTGGGGTGTAGCAAAAAAGTTTGGATTTGAAGTAGGTAGATTCTATATGACTCCTGATTCAGTTACTATTGTCAATCGTATTGGGAGAAACTATGACACCTATTTGTGGAATGAAATAGGAGATATGGCAGGAGATATGTCCGTTTCATTCAATATGGTACAGCAAACCCTTTTAGGAAACCCTATTTTCTTCTCCAATGAATTTCAAATGGATCAATCACGCCCAGGCAATTGGATTCGATCAGAGAATTCCAATCGTTTAGGATATTACGAGGTTTCAAAAGAGGGTCAACTACTCACTATGGAATTAAGGGATAAATCTATGACTGGTATGGTTGCCATCTCATTTGACTCTTATGAAGCTATTGATAATCAGCAAAATTTTGCTTTTTTTCGTACTTTTGAATTATACGATAAAGAGCGTTTAGACGGACAAGTAGATTTAGATATTAATCAAGTAAAAACTAATGGTCCTTTTGAATTCCCTTTTGAGATATCGAAAAAATATTCCAAAGGTCTACAACCAAATTAAAGCTTATCAGTAGATGGCTAAACATGTCATAACCCTATTACTCCTCTGTATTTGTGTTCCAGTATTTGGACAAAAGGACCGCTCTTCGCTTGAAAGTGAACGAAAAAAAATAATCAATCAAATCGACTTGTCTACTAAATTATTAGATCAAACACGATCGAATAAGAATGCAGGTTTGGCCAACTACAAAACCTTACTTAAAAAGGTTAATTACAGAGAGGAGTTAATACAGAATTATCAATCTGAAATAGCACTAAATGAAATACGTATTTCAGAGTTACAAAATGAAATTAGCCAATTGCAAATAACCTTAAATCTTAAAAAGCAAGACCTAGCTACCCTACTAAAGAACAGCTACAAAAACCAGCTCATCAACAATCCCATATTCTTTTTATTCTCTGCATCGTCTTTAAATGATTTGTTTTTAAGGTGGACCCTTTTGAAAAAAATCCTACAGTACAAACAAAAACAAGTTCAGTCCATTACAAGCACCCAAACAGCCATTGAACTGGAACAAAAGGATTTAAAACTAAACATACAAACCAAGAAATTGCTCCTAACAAAAGTTGCTGAAGAGAAAGATAACTTTCAAAGAGAATCCAAAGAACAGAAAAAATTGGTGGACAAACTTCGTAAAGAAGAAAAATCGATCAATAATCAAATATTGTCCAGCAAGAATAAGCACGAAGCACTCAATAAAGAGATAGAGAAACTAATCCGAGAGGAAATGGAACGCGCTCGAAAAGCCGAACGGAACAATTCTAAATCAAGTAGTAATGCCATCTCAAGTGCGTTTAACAAAAGAAAAGGAAAGTTGCCTTGGCCTGTAAAAGCTGGAATTATTACCACCCATTTTGGTATTCAGCCACATGCTACTGTAAGTGGAGTTCAAGAAGAGAAGAAAGGGATAGGTATTTCTACTGAAAAAAGCACCGCAGTCTATGCCATTGCCGATGGAGTAGTAAGTGCTTATATATTCATCCCAGGAAAAAACTATATGGTGCTAGTGAAACATGGTGAATACTTCTCTGTATATTCGCAGATAGAAAATATCTCTGTGTCAGAAAATCAAGCTATTAAGGCCGGTGAAAAGATCGGTACAGTTGCGAAAGATCCTGAGACTGGAGAATACGAATTGTTCTTTCAGATCTACAAAAACAAAAAAAGGCTGAACCCAGAACAATGGATTAAAAAAAGACCTTAATGTCAAAGTCCTTT
The DNA here is from genome assembly GCA_964225135.1 of Mesoflavibacter profundi. Classification (GTDB taxonomy): domain Bacteria; phylum Bacteroidota; class Bacteroidia; order Chitinophagales; family Saprospiraceae; genus AM-2324. Next base: position 6,439 of record CAXQNQ010000032.1, on the reverse strand, counting down.
TATGAGTAATAATAGTCACGGTTGGAATTTAGGAGAAAAGGAAAAAAAAGGCCTTGTAGCAGAGGTTGAATATGCAGTCATAGTAGGTGTTTCGGGTAAAAAAGATCCAGATGAGATCATGCAGGAATACCTAGACGAGTTAGAATTTTTAGCCCTCACTGCTGGAGCAAAAACCATCAAACGATTTACCCAAAAGTTAGATCATCCAGATAGAAGAACACTCGTAGGAAGCGGTAAACTTCAAGAAATAAAGATCTATATCGAAGCACATGAAGAAGTTTCGATGGTCATCTTTGATGATGATCTCTCTGGTAAACAAACAAATATTTTGGAGGAAGAGCTTAAGCTAAAAATTATTGATCGATCTACTTTAATCCTAGATATTTTTGCCAAAAGAGCACAAACTGCACAAGCAAAAACTCAGGTCGAACTTGCACAAATGCAGTATTTACTACCTAGACTGAGAGGACTTTGGACGCACTTGGAAAGACAGCGAGGTGGTATTGGTATGAGAGGTCCAGGTGAGAAAGAGATTGAAACAGATAGAAGGATTGTTCGGGACAAAATCGCGCAGCTAAAGAAAAAGCTGGAAAAAATTGAACAACAAGATTCCACGAGAAGAAAACAAAGAGGTCAAATGGTTCGAGTTGCTCTAGTTGGATATACCAATGTAGGTAAGTCAACACTTATGAATCTACTTTCCAAATCTGAGGTCTTCGCAGAAAATAAGCTATTCGCTACCTTAGATACGACTGTCCGTAAAGTAGTATTTGAACGAATGCCCTTCTTGTTATCAGATACAGTAGGGTTTATCCGTAAGCTTCCGCACCATTTGATAGAAAGTTTTAAATCAACCTTAGATGAGGTTAAAGAGAGTGACTTTTTGGTTCATGTGGTCGATATTGCACATCCTAATTTTGAAGATCATATCAAAACGGTTAATCTCACCCTCAAAAATCTAGGAGTAGGCGACAAACCTACCTTAATTCTCTTCAATAAAATAGACCTTTACAGATCTAAATACTTTGATGAGTTGTTGACTGAGGAGGAAAAAAAAGAAATTGAATTAAGCCTTCAAGCTAAACTTAAGGAGCAATTTGTGTACGACAACTTTTTAATCTCTGCCGTAGAAAAAGAAAATATTGAAGCCGTTAAAGCATATCTTTCTGAAAAAATAACTGAATTATATCATCTCAGATTTCCGTATCAATCGAAGCAATGGTAAACCAAGACATTATAAACGCGTATGCAAAATTATTAGTGGAGTACTCTTTATCCATTAAGGCGGGAGATAAGCTACTGATCAAGTCAACCACTATAGCCCTTCCGTTAATTAAAGCTGTTTATCGATTGGCTTTACAAAAAGGGGCTATTGTAGAAACTGATATTGATTTTGAAGATAGAGGTAAGATGCTACTAGAGTTTGGATCAGATGAAGCCCTTCAACATCACTCCATTTTGTTTAAAAAGGCTATAGAAACCTTCGATGCATATCTAAATATCAGAGCACCATTTAGTTTAAAGAATATTGCAAAATTCCCAGATAAAGCAGCCATACACAATGAGGCTATGAGGCCAGTTTTCAAAACCTATTTTGATAGAACTGCTGATAGACGATTAAAAAGAACCCTTTGTGAATATCCTACACAGGCTGGCGCAGATGCAGCTGGAATCAGTTTGGAAGCATACAGCGAGTTTATTTTTTCGGCCTGTAAATTATTCACGGATGATCCCAAGCAAGCCTGGTTAGATGTAAGTCAGAATCAGCAGCGAATTGTTGATAAGCTGAATAGCTGTACGAAAGTAAGGTATCTTAGTCCACATATGGACATCTCTTTTAGCACGAATGGAAGAAAGTGGATAAATTCTGATGGACAAACCAATATGCCCTCAGGTGAAGTGTATACTTCACCAGTGGAGGACTCTGTAAACGGTTATATTACCTTTACATATCCCGCTATTTATAGAGGGGTTGAAGTAGAAGAAGTCAGGCTAGAAGTAAAAGATGGATTCATTGAAAACTGGAAAGCAAAGAAAGGTCAAGAATTATTAGACCAAATTTTTGAAATTGAAGGAAGTAGAAGATTTGGTGAAGCAGCAATAGGTACGAATTACAGTATAGACAAAATAACTAGAAACATACTTTTTGACGAAAAAATCGGTGGTTCTGTGCACATGGCAATAGGCCAATCATATGCTCAAGCAGGAGGGAAAAATCAATCCAGTATTCACTGGGATATGATTTCAGACATGAAGAATCAAGGACAAGTATTTGCCGATGGCGAAAAAATTTATGAAAATGGTTTATTTTTAATTTAACTTTGGAAATAAGTATCTTTAGAATAAAGAATAAAAACCATTTGAAATAATTACATTGAACTTTGGATAGTAACAACGAGTTGAATAAACATTATATTAAAATCAGCCTGATTTGATCTGACCCTAAATTAAACAGATCATATCAAAAGCATTGAATTAAATCATAGGTAACCAAGTACATTTATGGATTTCCCAAGAAAGTCAGACGATCGTCCAGAAAATAACGATTACTCAAACGATAGGCACGACAACAACAGAAACGAGGACAGAAGATATAACAACGATCGATACAACGATGATCGAAATAGCCGTTACAATGATCGCGGAGGCGATCGAAGAGGCTATGATAATGATCGTGGTGGTGATAGAAGAAGTTATGACAATGACCGCTACGGAGACCGCGGAGGCGATCGAAGAGGCTACGACAATGACCGCTACGGAGACCGTGGAGGCGATCGAAGAGGTTATGACAATGACCGAGGCCAATCTAGATATAATAATCGAGACAGAGGTGGATACGGAGATAACAGAGGCGGTGGCGGCGGCTTCCGAGGAGGAGGACGTATGCAAAATAACAGACGCAGAAATGTTCCTCAAAGACCTACATCAGAAAAAGACTTCGCTATACTGGAATTAAAATATGGTAACATCTATGGTGGTGAACCTAATTTCTACGCTATAGCAGAAATTTGTATTCTTTTCTTTGAGGCTACAACGAACAAAATCTACATTGAAAACTGGCAGAACAGAGGTAATATAGATTATGTAAGTGTATATTCTAAGGTAGATGAACTAGGTCATACGGTAGAAAAAGTCAAAGAAGTCGTTAATATGAGTACGGGAAGAGTAAAACCTTTCCAAGAAGACTTTGAATTAGATGAAAGAGCAGTGGAGTATAACTTTAGACAACTACGTCCTGCAAAAGCTCAAATCAAACGATTCCTTCAGACTGTATTCCAGAAATATACTATCAATAATATTATAACCTTCGACGGTAGAAGAGATGTTTTCCTTTGTGAAAGCACTGGATTCAAATTCGATTCTCCTAGAAGACCTAGAAATATTGTTGATTTACAGAAAATACTCAATAAAGAAACTAAATACTTATTCTCTTTGAATAAATTGTCCCTAGTTTCAGGATTTGAATTTGATCATATTGATAGCAAGTTAAGATCTAATAATAATGAATATTGGATCCACCCTATGGCTGCGAAGCACCTTATGCCAAAAACAGCAGCTTGGGATGCAGCAAGATTGTTAGCTACACATAATGAATTCAGAGATCACTTCCCTGATTTTATGATCAAAGCACAATTGTTGCTCAATAAAATAACTAAATCGAAAGATGTAGAAGAATAAAATAAAGGCACTTTTTAAGTGCCTTTTTCTTTTGTCGATTATTTCCAAACGTTCGTATATAAAACCATGTATAACCCAGTACCTTGCATTGCATAGTACTGGGTTTCGTATTATATTAGTAGTATGAATATAGAAAACACAAAAGCACAAATGCGAAAAGGTATTTTGGAAATGTGTATTCTAGGCATGGCCTCAGAAAAGGAAATCTATCCATCTGATATAATCAACAAACTTAAAGAATCTAGTCTGATTGTAGTGGAAGGGACCCTATACCCTATCCTTAGTAGACTAAAGAAAGCTGGTCTAGTTGAATATAAGTGGAAAGAAAGTAAATCCGGCCCACCTAGGAAATATTACACCATAACACCAGCAGGTACTGATTTTTTAACCCAATTAAATTCAAGTTGGTCTAAGCTCGCAAATGCAGTGGAACAGACCAAACCTAACTCATAAGCGAAAGTAATGAATAACATATTTCATATTAACCTCGGCGGTATACCCCTTACTATTGATGAGGATGCATATTCCATATTAAAAGCCTACTTACTAGAACTGCATAAACACTTTGAACATGCAGATGAAAAAGAAGAAATCACCGATGGAATCGAGCAACGATTAGGCGAAATCCTATCGGAAAAAGGGAAAGATGATTTAATTGTATCCAAAGACATGGTTGAACATGCTATCCAAATTATGGGTAGACCAAAAGATTTTCAAGATGAACCAACTGAGGATCACAGTGAATCACGCCATAAAAAGAAGCAATCCTCCTTTGCAGAACAAATCAAGTTAGGAAAACGCTTATTCAGAAATACAGATGAAGCTGTTGTAGGTGGTGTATGCTCTGGGTTAAGTGCCTACCTAGGTATCAAAGATCCAATAATAATCAGAATCCTATTCTTAATCCTAATATTTGGATTTGGAGTAAGTATCTTCTTCTACTTATTGCTGTGGATTATTATACCAGAAGCCAAGACTAGCAGTGATCGACTCGAAATGAAAGGTCAAGCTGTCAATATTGATAGTTTGAGTAAAATGATTGTAGAAGAAGCCAATAAGTTTGGTAAAAAACTCAAAAATTTAGGAGATGATTTGAATGAGAAGATGCATTCAAAAGGATTTTCAAAGGCAACTTTTGAAGACTTAAATATCAAACAACATTTTGGACAACATACAGACCATATCTTTAAAGGACTTGGTCAAGCTATTAGAGCTATAGCCAAAGTATTAGGAACTGCCGGACTAATACTTTTTAGTATACTTTGGATAGTGGTTATGTTTATTGGAATAAAATCATTTACAGTATTCAACCTTATACCAGATATGAATCTTGCAGATAGATTCATTGGTGCCTCTAGTCTGATTTTACTGGTTGGACTACCCATATTCTATTTAGGATATAAGTGTTCTCAAATGATATTCAGATCCAAAATGCATCCCACAGCTTCAGGAATCTTAGTTGGTATTTGGATTATTTCCTGGATTGGTTTTGGTTTTTCAGCTTCAAAAGCTGCTTCAAAATATTCAGAACAAGCCACAGTTACCCAAACACTAAGCTTAGAACCTCAGACAGATGTCATTACCTTTATTGGAAAGAAAGATGCCTTATTGGATAAATCCTTCATGGAGGACTTAGATATAGAGTTTCAAAATGACTTCCAACAGATTCCAGGAATGAATACAACGTTATTATTCAGAGAATCTGCTGGGCAAGATTTCTCCTGTTCTTTGCACCTTACAGCTCGTGGCTTTAATCAAGCGCAAGCTAAGAGTCATGCGAGTCAAATAGAACTTCCAATACAAGTAAATAATGGAATAGTTGAACTACCGCTTCAACTCCCACTTTTAATCAACGAGAAGTTTATTGGACAATCTTGTAAAATTGAAGTTTTTGTTCCTAAAGGAAAAAGATTAATCTTTGGACCAAACGTATTGGATCTTATGCCTTATTTTCCTGATAAAGACCAATGCGAGTTTTATACTTTAACAGAAAATGGTTTTGCTTGCCATGATGCAAAAGAAGACATCCAACTAGTAGAAAACATAGAAGCACTATAAAAAAGGCTCGAGGTAAAACTCGAGCCTTTTTTATTTAAGTAAGTTCAATAGGTATTCACCATACCCAGACTTGATATACTTTTCTCCTAGCTTCGCGAGTTGAGCATCATCAATGAATCCTTTTTCCCAGGCCAACTCTTCGATACAACCAATCTTCAAGCCTTGACGTTCCTCTATAACTTGTATAAACTGCCCCGCTTGCATCAATGAAGTGTTGGTACCCGTATCCAACCAAGCCGATCCTCTTCCCAGTAATCCCACTTTCAACTGCCCGCGTTCTAAGTAATACTTATTTACATCAGTAATTTCATATTCACCACGAGCACTAGGTTTTAAATTTTTAGCCACTTCAACTACTGAATTATCATAAAAATATAAACCAGGCACCGCATAATCTGACTTTGGATGACTTGGTTTTTCTTCAATGGATAGGGCATTAAAAGATTCGTCAAACTCCACTACGCCATATCGCTCAGGATCTGAAACCCGATAAGCAAAAACAACGCCTCCGACTGGATCTACTGAATGCCTTAGCGTTTGATCTAAATCTGTACCATAGAAAATATTATCTCCTAAGATCAAAGCAACGCTATCATCTCCAATAAATTCTTCTCCCAATACAAAAGCTTGAGCCAATCCATTTGGTACATGTTGCTCTACATAAGAAAACTCCATCCCTAGCTCACTGCCGTCCTTTAGCAAT
>CAXQNQ010000031.1:0-6287 GCA_964225135.1 Mesoflavibacter profundi | reverse complement strand
CAGGTTATTTGTAGCTTTGTGGCTAAATGAAATATTGATAATAAATCATGGCAAAAAAGAATAAGTCAGAGGATGTAGTGGAAGAGCAGCAAGAAGCTGTTAATGAGCAAACATCAAACACAGAAGAGCAAGTCCAAGAAGGGGAGACTGGGGCAAGTGATGAACTTGCACAAATGAAGGATAAGTATTTGAGATTGTTCTCCGATTTTGATAATTATAAGAAGCGTACAGCTCGGGAGACATTGGAATTGAGAAAAACAGCTTCCAAGGATGTTATGATGGCTATTATTCCTGTATTGGATGATTTCGAACGTGCTCGAATTAATGCATCTAAATCGGATACAGCAGAATCCTTTAGTGAAGGGGTTCAATTAGTCTATGACAAGCTTTTCAAAACTTTAAAATCTAAAGGTTTGGAAATCATGAAGTCTACCGGAGAGCAATTTGATGCTGAATTACATGAGGCAATTACCAAAATTCCTGCTCCTACTCCTAAGATGAAGGGGAAAATTATTGATACTATTGAGTTTGGATATACGCTCAATGATCAGATTATTCGATATGCTAAAGTCGTAGTAGGCGAATAATTCAGAAAATCCAGATTATGGCAAAGAGAGATTATTATGAAGTGTTGGGCGTGGACAAGAGTTCTGATGAGTCTACTATAAAGAAAGCTTATCGAAAGCAAGCGATTAAATTCCACCCAGATAAAAATCCTGGCGATAAAGCTGCTGAGGAGAAATTCAAAGAAGCAGCAGAAGCCTATGAGATTTTAAGTGACCCTCAGAAGAAAGCACGCTACGATAGATATGGACATGCTGGAGTAGATCCAAATGCAGGCTTTGGAGGCGCAGGTGGTGCTGGTATGACTATGGAAGATATCTTCTCCCACTTCGGTGATATATTTGGTGGCGGCTCTGGAGGTGGAGATCCTTTCTCTTCATTTTTTGGAGGCGGTGGAGGTCGCGCGCGTTCCAGTCAAGGCGAGCGTGGAAAAAACCTTAGAATTAAGGTTAGTCTTACCTTAGAAGAAATTGCTACTGGAGTTAAGAAGAAAGTAAAAGTAAAAAAACATACTGCTTGTTCTACTTGTAAAGGCACAGGTGCAAAAGATGGTAATTCAACTTCTTCTTGTAATACCTGTGGTGGTAGAGGAGCAGTTAATCAAGTTCGTTCGACCATGTTTGGTCAAATGGCTACTACGGTAACCTGTCCAAGTTGTAATGGTCGAGGAAGTATCATTACGAATAAGTGTGGAACTTGTAACGGTGAAAGTGTAGTGTATAAAGAAGAAATGATAGAGTTGGATATTCCAGCTGGTGTTTCTGAGGGTATGCAAATTACATTTAGAGGAAAAGGTTCTGCTGGTAAATACGGAGGACCTAATGGGGATCTATTGGTTGTCATTTCTGAAAAAGAGCATGAGAATTTTGAACGAGATGGTCAATCTTTGATCTATGATTTGTATGTGAATTTTGCAGACCTAGCTTTGGGAGCTTCCATTGAGGTGCCAACATTAGATGGTCGTGTAAAAATTAAAATTCCAGAAGGTACACAGGCTGGAAAGATTTTCCGTTTAAAAGGAAAAGGATTACCTGAAGTACAAGCTTATGGTAAAGGGGATCTTTTGATTCATGTCAATGTTTGGACTCCAAAGAAACTAACTGCAGAGGAGCGCAATCTAATGGAGAAACTTAGAGACTCAGAGAACTTTAATCCTAGTCCGGATAAAACCTCTAAAAGTTTCTTAGGCAGAATGAGAGATATATTCAGTTAATATGAAGCTAGACCAGTTCCCAGTATTGTTCGGTTTGTTTTTGCTCACTTCTTGTGGACCAAAGGTGGTTTTTGAAGAAACAAAATCCTTTGAACAAGAGGTATGGTCTTATGATGATATAGCACAATTTGACTTTCAAGTAGAGGATACATCTGCTTACTATGATGTTTGGGTAGCCATAACCCATAATGCAAATTATCCTTATCAGAATATGTATACTAATATATTGACTGCATATCCAAACCAAGCTGACGCAAAGCAATTATTGTCGTTTGAAATGGCAACTAAAGGTGGGCAGTGGTATGGAAAATGTTCGGATGAAATCTGTCAGTTGTATATACCGCTTCAAGAACGTGTTCAGTTTAAAGTTCCAGGTGATTATCAACTTGGTTTTGAACAATATAATAGGAAAGATTCGCTTTGGGGAATACAAAGTTTTACCCTCAAAATTCAAGAGTCTAAAGAGTAATAAAAGGAGTGCAACAAGGCACTCCTTTTTTATTTGTCAGAGAGCTTACATTATTATATTAATCTATTTTATATATAGAATTTGTGCAATAAAATAGACAAATTATAGGTCTGTCCTACTTGTTTGGATATAGTTATCTCAAAACAAACCAAACAAGAAACCTAAATGAAAAACTACACCTCTTTAGTTGCTATACTGCTATTATTATATAGCACTGCGCCTAGTCTTACTGGTACAAACCAACCTACTTTTAGTTTTTATAATTTTTCTAAAGTAGTTCCTTCTATTAAAATTATACCTAGTACTAGAGATACTAAACTGACTCCATACTTTCATCAAGCCGACCAACTAAGCGAAGATATTAATCTTAGTTTACGTACTATCCATAACGAGGCTCCAAATCAAATATCACATGCCTCATCTGATTACCGTAATCCCATTTTAACACAAAAGAAAAAGACTACTTTCGATCCATTTTCATTACTTGAAGGTAGCTTAACGAATACAATATCTATTGTAGATGGTTTTGATGGTAATGCTTACAACAATTGGTATCCTGCAGATAACGCTTTAGCCATTTCAGATGATGGTTATATGGTGTCTCTCACGAATTCATCTATTCAATTTATGGATGATGCTGGCCAAGTGTATTTGAACACCCAATCCTTGGGACAATTTTATAGTGACTTGAATCTAGGTTATTTTTTCTATGATCCAAGAATCATTTTTGATCGCATCCAAAAGCGATTTATTATAGTCTGTTTATATTCTAATACACCAGCAAGTAGTCAGGTAATTATTTCTGTATCAAATTCTCAAAATCCTATGGATGGGTGGTATACTACATCTATTCACACTAGTTATATAGCACCTTCAGTATGGTTTGACTTTCCTAATGTAGGGGTCTCGACTGCTGACTTATTCATTTCAGGTAATTTGTTTATGTCTAATGGTACTTTTGATCAAACGGTTGTCTTACAAATTGATAAGGATGCACTTTATGCAGGAGAAGCTGCCGAATGGGAAGTTTTTCAAGATATAACTAATGGGACGAACCCAGGAGTATTTGCTATAAAGCCTATGAAGTATGCTTTAGAAAGTGATTATAGTGACCAGATGTATTTTGTAAGTACTTCTCCAGGAGGGGGTAGTACTTTCCAATTGTATACAATAGATGGGGCCTTAGAATCCAATCAATCTTTATCCATTATACAATTGGAAACCATGCCCTATGCTAATCCTCTAGTTTCCTTTCAAAAAGATTCTGAAAAGCAATTAAAGTCAGGAGATGTTAGAGTTCGAGATGGTTTGATTTTTGATGAACAGTTATATTTTGTACACAACACCAATTTTAATAATGGATTTTCAGGGATTCGGGTAACACAAGTAGATTTAAATTCCTTGGAGGTGGATAACACTACATATGGATTGATAGGATTTGATTATGCTTATCCTTCGATAGCTCCATTTGAATATATCAGTGATGAGCCCTCCTTTATTGTTACTGCGCTGCGCTCAGGTATTTCGGTATATCCAGAAATAAGAGCATTTGAATTACAATCTAACTTGGAATGTAGTAGTTCCATTTTAGTTAAAAATGGGGAATCCCCTATTGCCATCTCATCTAATACGAATCAACGTTGGGGAGATTATACCTCCACAGTTATGCAATATGGAACAGATCAACCAACGGTGTGGGTCTTTGGTTCTTATGGTAAAGAAATGAAGTTCGGAAACTACATAGCTAAAATATCTAATGGTCTTTCGGAAGAAGCTCCCCACGCTGCTTTTACAACGTCTACTTCAATGGGCCTAGGCCCATTGTCCGTAACATTTTCAGATAATACGCAAGGTCTAGTTGAAAATAGATATTGGTCTTTCCCTGGCGGTATTCCTTCTTTTTCCACGGAGGCTAATCCAACGGTAATTTTTCCAGAGGAGGGATTGTATGATGTGTCCTTGACGGTGTCTAATGCATATGGTACAGATGAACTTATTGAAACAGGATTGATTGAAGTGGGGTCTCTACCTGAATGTGACATATTGGTTACAGATAATTTTGTTAGTGTTGACGAAAATATAATTTTCCAAGTGGTGGGTTCAAATAATATCTTGTCCTACGAATGGATAATAGAAGGGGCGGATAACCCAGTCCATACCAGTGCAAATCCTGTAGTTTCCTTTAGTGAACCAGGTGTGTTTAGTGTAGAGTTGATTGTGACGAATGCCTTTGGTAGTCAAACTATTTTTAAGGAGGGCTATATAACGGTGGACTATGCCAGTGGCTTTGGAACACTTATTCAAGATCAGACCTATTTGAAGGTTTTTCCAAATCCCTCTCAAGACAGATTAAATATAGATTTCCAGTTTAAGCAAGCACAAGATTGCCAAATAGATGTACTCAATCAATGGGGGCAGGTAGTTGCTCCATTATTTACCGGAAAAATAAAAGCTGGCCTTCACCGTTTAAGTTTTAATACTGTCCATTTATCCTCTGGAGTTTATTATCTTGTGCTTCGATCCGCAAATGGAAAAATAATTAGCAATGAAAAAATCATTATTCAGCGCACTTAGCTTTTTTGTCATTATAACCATGTGCTCATGCTATGCCAATAAGCCAGCGTTAGAGGTCAATTCATCAGAGACAAAAACACAAAAAGATCTTGGTGCTCCAGCTACTGAAGAGGGTGTAGGGATTCCTGGTAAATCGGATGTTCAAACAGTAAAACAAGAAAAAGCCTTAGACAACCGCAAAAGCGGTGGTGGAGGTGTATAGCATAAAGTGAAAAATAAATTATAAATTAGTCACAAGTCAAATTGTGGCTTTTTTTATTGTAGTACTATGTCAGAAATCACTAGAAAAGTATATCGAATTTTACCAGGCTCAATGAAGAGTTTGAAAATTTCGGAAGAAACTATTTCATCTCCACAAGCAGGGGAAGTTCGCATTCGTGTTAAAGCCATTGGATTAAATTTTGCAGATGTATTCTCTGTCTGGAAGTTGTATAGTGCCATTCCCAAAGGGGCCTTTATACCTGGTCTAGAATATGCCGGTGAAGTAGAATCTATAGGCACTGGAGTAGAGCACTTGAGTGTGGGTGATCGAGTTATGGGTATAAGCAGATTTGGTGCTTATGCTAGTCATTTGAACATAGATGCTCGATATGTCATAAAATTACCGAGTTCTTGGTCGTATACCGAGGGTGCTTCCTATCTGGTACAGGCTTTAACTGCTTATTATGCTTTGATTGAATTAGGAGGCTTGAAAGCTGGCATGAATGTCTTAGTGCATTCCGCTGCTGGGGGTGTAGGTACTTATGCGAATCGGATAGCCAAAAAACTTGGGGCATATACTATTGGGACTGTTGGTAATGCCCAGAAAGTAGACTACTGTAAGCAGGAAGGATATGATGAGGTTATGGTGCGAGACAATGCTTCATTCGGAGAACAGTTGGGTAAGCAACTAGGTGATCGACCATTGAATTTGATTTTAGAATGCATAGGTGGTCCGGTATTGAAGGCAGGATATAAAAAACTTGCTGAGCAGGGTAGAATGGTGGTTTATGGGTCGGCGTATTATGCATCTGATAGAGATAAGCCTAGATTCTTAGATTTGTTTTTGAAGTATCGAAAACGACCTATGATTGATCCTCAACAGATGATTCAATACAATAAAGGTATCTTAGGTTTCAATTTGATCTATTTGTACGAGCAGGTTGAATTGATGCATCAGCTCTTAGGTGATTTGGAGCGCATGGATTTAGATAGTCCAACGGTTGGAGAGACCTTTAATTTTGAGCAATTACCAGACGCTTTACGACTATTTAGAACAGGAAAGACTATTGGAAAAGTAGTTGTTACCATAGAATAAAAAAGGATGCCAATTGGCATCCTTTTTTTATGATTTTATCTACTTAGATACATATTTCGTTTAGAATCTAATTCTCTAAAGTAAGGATCTGTTAAGTCCTTAATAAAGTGAATAGCCTCACCGGTAGATTTCATTTCAGGTCCTAAGTTTTTATCTACATTCGGGAATTT
>CAXQNQ010000030.1:0-14837 GCA_964225135.1 Mesoflavibacter profundi | reverse complement strand
TAAAGCGCTTCCTCAGCTGCGGAATCACCAGCACCAACTATAGCAACGTCCATACCTCTAAAAAAGAATCCATCACATACGGCACATGCAGAAACGCCCTTATTCATAAATGTTTGTTCGGAAGGTATACCTAGCCACTTGGCACTTGCGCCAGTTGAAATAATTACGGTATGGGCTAAAATTTCTTCTCCAGTTTCAGAGGTAAGTTTATGTGGTCCTTCGGCATTGTGGTCGAAGTCTGTAATAAACTCAGAAATAATTTTTGTTCCAAAGCGTTCTGCTTGATTTTTAAGATCTTCCATCATCTGAGGACCCATGACTCCTTGCGGATAACCTGGGAAGTTCTCAACATCTGTTGTAATCATAAGTTGACCGCCAGGCTCTTTACCAGTATAAAGTACTGGGTTCATGTTTGCTCTTGCTGCATAGATTGCCGCAGTATATCCCGCTGGGCCTGATCCTACAATTACACAATTCAATGGAGTTGACATATGATAAGGAAATTTAGAATTTTATAAATTTAGTCGTTTAAATAGTAGTAATAGACGAATATAGTTCGCAAATCAAGTAAAAAAACGAATACTATACAAGGAATGAAGGGTTGAGGTTGTATAATTAACGCTTTTTAGGACTTTTTTTACTTCTTTAAGAGTTTATCTAATTTATGCTAACAATATTTATTATCATTTTTGTTCTCGTAGGGTACACCTTTCTCTCAAGTTCTTTTCTAAGAGCTTATAAGTATCCCATGTTAGGCTTTCTAAGCGTTTGTTTTACAATCATTATTGTTAGTATTTGGGGACAACATATTACCTCTATTGAAAAAATTGGTTTGTTATCATTAACGACGCTAGAAATCATCGCTGTTCCTTTTTTATTATACTTCTTAATCACTGAAAAGTCTGTTCCCAAAATTGTAGCCTTAATTATAGGAGGTGGTTTAATCATTCTAGCTCAAGAATTGGCAGATTATGGACTTAAAGATGGTAATTTATTAGTTCAAGTAAAGGATGAAGTAAATTATGAAGACCTTAGTCTTTATAGGGGTTTCGATTTAGATGTTTCGTTTATTTTTGAACCTGATGATGAAGATTTGACCGACCTAGATAATTATATATGCTTAACCTTTAGCCAATACTCACCGAGGAAGCTGAAACAGGTCATTTCAGTTTTACAATCTTCAGAAAAAATTTCTTGGGTGGAAATGGATGATGATCTTCAATTGGATATTCCTGAATTGAGTACAGTTGTACTAAATCGAAAAGGTAAAAACAAGGCTTTATATAATGATCCGCTAGTATCTAAACAGTGGGGATTTGAAGCTGTAGGTTTGATGGATGCTTTTGAGTGGTTAGCTGAAATTGGATATCAACCAAAGAAAAAGGCTAAAGTTTTTATTTTGGATACAGGGATAAATGGAGAACATGAGGATTTAAAGGGAAACTATAAGGTATTGTACCCCAAGGATCAGAAGGATATTAACGGCCATGGTACACACTGTGCGGGTACTATTTCAGCCATTAATAATAATGGTAAAGGCATTGCCTCTTTTAACTTCAATAACGAAAGTATAGACATAAGCGCAATTGCTGTGTTGAATCAAAATGGAATGGGGAAGGAGTCTACAATTATTAAGGGAATCATAGAAGCTGTGGATAGTGGAGCTGATGTTATTTCTATGTCTTTAGGAGGAGTTGCCAACCCATTTAAACAAAAAGCTTATAATGAAGCGCTAGCATATGCTGCAAAGCATAATGTGTTAGTTGTAGCTGCTGCAGGGAATAGTAATGCAAATGCAAAATATTATTTACCAACTTCAAACGATTATGTATTCAGTGTGGCATCAGTAAACCAAAATCTTCAAAAATCAGCTTTCTCGAATTACATTCAAGAGGTATCCAAAGGAATAGCCGCTCCAGGGGAACAAATTATGTCTACGGACGAGCAAGGTTCCTATAAATTAGCTAATGGAACATCCATGGCAGCTCCCTTTGTTACCGGTTTGTTAGCATTGATGCGTACTATGGATCCTTCTATAAAAGCAGAAGAGGCGTATGCTATTCTTAACGAATTTGGCCTTAAAACTAAGCAAACTAAACAAACTGGTTTTTTGATCCAAGTTAAACCTGTGTTGGAGCATTTGTATCATCAGCAGTATGGTCAGTAAGCTGTATCTGATCAAATGCATGGATTTGCTCCATAAGTTGATTGATGGATGCTTGAGGCCTTTTCCAAAAGTCTGTACTGTTAAAATGTATAATGTTGAAGTCTTCTTCAATTAAACGTTTAATGTAGAAATAATCCCATAGATACCAAGTGTCCTTTTCATTGGATATAAGGTGGTCAAAAATTAATAAACTAGGTTTCGTATTTAGTTGATCAGGAAGAATCACTAAAGGAAACTCAATACCATATAATTCAAAATCTAATCTAACTCTATTCAATGGAATACTCGATCTAAGTGTTGTTTGAATTTTCTGGGCTAATTTTTGAACTGGTGCTGTATTAGGTTCAAAGTTTCTAAAGAAATAACCTCCGCCTTGGCTTATGCTTTCACTGAGTGAATTCATCTTGTTTTGAAAATTCAATACCATAGCTGCACCCGGATTATGTTCTAAAAGTGTAGTTATTTGATTAGGTGCTTGAGCGTAAACTAAATCTATGTATTTAGCTTTGGAGAATGTGCACCACTGAATACCTAACATTAAAGCTCTAGGTGAGCAATAATCAAATGGGTCTACAAATACTTCACTATCGGGTAAATAAGAAAAGGTTGAGGAAATAATTAGTCTGTCAAATTCCATACCTAGTAGATCGTCCAAGCAACCTATCTGTAAACCATTCCTTTCTAATTGGCGAATGCTTTCGCCCACCTCGTCTGTCCTTTTAGCTATAACTCTTACATAATCCCAAATTAGATTTCGTTGTGCAGAGGTAAAACATAAAATCCCTGTTTTACCATATACACGCGTTTGTTTATCAATTTTTATGTTGTTCAATAAATGCATTACAGTATCAGCCTCTACGGTATTTGATTGGGTCTTACAATCAAACACTCCATTTGTTTCATGAAGATTGATGGACCTTACAAAGGATTTTGATTGTACAAATGGTGCTTGTGCTTGTAATTTTAGACAGGTGTTATAGTACTTACCATTTAGTTGATAGTTTTTGACTAAAGGCATTTGGTCTAAATAAAAGCTTATTGATTTGGGATCATTCGGAGGTATCTGGGTGAAAACTAGAATACTTTTGCTTTGCTCGCAAATACGTTCAACTATATTGGCTGGAATAAATGCTTCTTCCAATAATACGATTTTATCAAACTGAAGTGATTCATAAGATGTATTGGTATAATGATCTAGCTGCGCGTAAATTAGAGGAATAGCAGTTTGTGTTAATGTATTAAATACATCAGAGGGTGGAGTAGAGGCTTGCTCCTCTAAACCCTGGATTAGCTGCTTTTTATCTTTCCTGCTTAGACCATTAAAGTCTTTTGCTAGATTTTGAAGCCATTGATTATTGATCTGTCCAAGTAGTTTCGGATAAAAATCAAGTACTGTACCAATAAAATCTTTTAATTCCTCTTGTTTAAAGGTTCTGTCACCATGTATGTTTTTTTCTATGACTTTGTTTAAATACCAACTTCCAAGAGCGGCTAACCATTGGTCACTATTGGTATGAATAAGTGCTTGAATTAGTTCCTTTTCTTGAGGTTGAGCTAATAGCCAAACCCTAGTCCATTCATAGCGTGCACCAAAATTTTCCATTTTCTGCTCAAATACCTTTGCTTCTTGAAGTATTTGTTGAAGTTGTTGTAATCTCTTTGAATAGGTTAATAAATGATCTACCGGGGGAGTCTTGAACAGGTTTAATTGTTTTAAGGCACCAAAATAAGTATTGATTTTATCTTCAATAGCTTGAATCCATGCATCAATCTTGGGATTAGACCAATGGTGCTTTTTTGAAAACCGTTTAAACTCTTCTTGGATTTGATTAAAGTTGTTGGATCTCCATTGGTCCAACTCTTGTTCAAAGGATTCCAGCTTTTCTAATAAAAGAGTTAAGTCTGGAATAGACTGGAATACTGGAAGTCTAGCATCTATTAAATCTTGTGCACTTAATGATTCTTGAAGGAGTTCATATCCTTGTTCAATAGCCTTTATATACTGACTTTGTTCTCTTGATCTTTTGGAGAACATGTTTATAAAATAATTGTCTTTGAGTTTGTTGTTGGTGTTGAATTTACCAAGTGCAGTTTGAGTATCAGTCGTTAATGCAATTACTTTTTTAGTTTGTCTATGTAGATTTAAATACAATTCATCTAGTTGGTCTCTGTAAAGTTCAGCATAGGTGTCAATCAGGGATTGTATGTCTGCTAATAAATCTGATGTATCAGATTTGATTTGTTCGATCGCAGTATTAAAAAACTTCTTGGTGTTTACTAGATCAGATTGTGTAAACCATGTTTCTTGAAAGCTATAAAAGAAACTGTGGTCTAAATTAACTGCTTGAAAGCACTTTACAGCTTGTTCAACAAATGAATTTAATTGGTTAAATTCTTCCTGGCTAAATTCAAACTTTGTGCTATTAATAAGTGGAGCAAGTATTTTCTTATCAACAATATCCTGATAAGTCAAAAACTGACCAATCAGATCAATCCAATTTAAATGGCCAAAAATAGGGGTATTATATGCTTTTGCATATTGATCAAAGGCAGTATAAAATCTATTTGCCTTTTGTTTTTGCAGTAAGAAGGATTGTCCATTCGGTTTTTCCGAAATTGTAGATTTTTTAATGTTAGTATGCACAATACGCTTAACTAATGGATCCGTTTGCCAATCTTTAGGTAACATACATTTTTGATCGATAGGCAAATCGTTATACAGGCTACTTAATCTGGCCTTTCTATCAGAGAGTACTAATATGCGTTCCCCTTTTTCTAATCCTTTGATGATAAGCTGGTTGATAAATGGATTTGGTTCTGCATAGTGATGACATTGGATTAAAGCTAATGGTTGAGTTTCCAATTCCTTACTCAGTGCATATTGTTCAGAGTCTAAGAAAGGATAACATATTTCAAGGTCGTTCCTTTGTTGAAGGACTTTAGCTTTTTTAGCAAATTCTTTTAAATGTGTTATTATTTTAATTTGGTCAGGTTCGACAAATCGCTCTTTTTCAATATTTAATAGACAACTAGGAATAATGGTTGCAATGTTTATTTCTTCTAAGGATTGATTGGAGGGTAGAGGGGCAGCACTGGCGCTCAAGAGGTGGTTGCTCAATAGCTTGGTGAGCGCCTCAAAATCTAATTCATTAGGAGCTTCTTTGGAAATACACTTATATAAGTCCTGAACTATATGCTCATTTTCCTAGAATAAGTTTGGAAGCTTTGGATTTAATGTCAAAGGAGCTTCCCGTTTTATCGTCCAAAGATTAGCCTTTGTAGATGTCTGTTGAAGTAAAATAGGCACCTGTAGTAGATGATTCCATTGAAGTTCATCCTGTATTTTTAAGCCGACTAAACCAACCGTAAGGAAGGTATCAGTTAGTCCCTTTTTTCTTAAGTTATTTTTTTGTTCAAATAGATGGGTTAAAAACTGATCTCCTGCACTTTCTGCATTAACGGAAATGGTATCTTCATTCCCAGCAATTAAAGCTTTCAGCTTTATTATATCGGATTCGTTCAAGGAAAGAAAGAGATCAATATGATTGTTTTTATTGCTATCCATTTGAAGAGTTTTTTTTATTTACTAGCAAAATCAGTAATTTGAAATTACTATATTAAATATAGGGTAATAGTATATATAATTTTGGTATTTAAACTTGAATAAAGTATCAATAATTGAAATTTATTTCATGAGAAAATTTTTGTTTTTTGGTGGGGTGATCTTCATATCTCTTTTGTTATTTAAGCAACTTGTTTTACCTCAAAATCAGGATTGGGAAGTTGTTTTGTTTGATGATGATTTAACAAAATTTGATCGAGTTTTGGTTTCAATGGATTCGCTTAGTTTTTCAATAAATAGATTAGATAGTAGCGCATGGATTCAGTTTGATGAGTTGTCTTATCCTGTTGCTGAATCAAAAATTGATTCATTCTTTCTTCCCCTCAAAAACCTAAAGACCAATTATAGAATTCCTCAAAAACAATTTAAGCTAGAAGGTGCTCATAGTATTAAGTTTAGTTTTCGATTTGAACAGGAAGGAACATTGGATTTTAGCTTAGTAGAAAAAGAAGGGGACATTTTTTACAAAGCAAAAGTGTCTGGAGACTATTTTAAGTTGCCTACCAATAGTTTATTCTCTTTAAATCAATTTGATGTAAATAATCTTCTGCTACCGGCCTTTGATTTCGCCATTTTTGAAGAGCCTTTGATGTATAGGGTGTTAAACCAAACAGATACATTAATATTATCTCCTGTGGATTCTACATTTAAGGCCTACTGGGAAAAATATGCTAGCCTAAAAGTGGCACAAGAAATATTGAACTATGAGTGGAATTATAGACTCGAGTTGGTAGACTCTAACCAACAAATTTTCAGCGGTTTTAATTTATTTATTGATACGCTAAGCAATAGATTTGCTATTGAACAAATACATCCGTATCAATCAGTTACTCCTATATCTTCGGCAGATTCTATATTAGTGAAGCGTATGTTTTTAGGTATTTGAATGGTTTGTATCTGGTTTAAAGTATTGATCTATAGAATCAAAGGTGTTAGCGGGTAAAAAGTCAATTAAGAAATTAATCAAGCCATTATATCCCTTATTTCTCTGTTGTTTGTACGCATAATCTTCCCATTTACGTTTAGTTATTTTTCTTCTGATCTTACTAACCTTTTGATTTTGCAAGGTTTGTAGTGTATTATGATCTTTTATTGGATCATCCGAAACTATAACTCTAGTCGTGGTAACTTTTTTGCTGCTTAGGGTTACGCTTTGGTATCCACCTTCTTTTGAAAGTAGTAAACTTGCAAGAGGACCCTTGATTTTAAGTTGAATAATAGAAGGACTTTCTTCTGGATCTTGATTTATAGATTTAGAATCAATGGAATAAGGCGCTTCGGCAAATTGGTTAGACTTGATTTTATTTAAGGCTATTATAGAATCAATATTTAAATGCAGACCTGCCGCCAATTTGGTATAGAATGAAGCAAAGAAATCAGTGGAACCTCCAATTAAATATATGTATTGCGTATTTAATTGTGGTTTCATCAAGCTTACTATTTGCTGCTTAAGAAGGCTTAATTGTTCCAACCAACTATGCATTAATGCTTCAATCGTTAAGGCATTCGGCTTATTGGATAGCATTTCTTGATTGATTTGAAATTCAAAGAATTCGAGTTGATCTTTTAAGGTTTCTATTTGCTGAACAACTTGTTTCTTTTCTTCATAGTTGTCTAGGACTGCCTCACCTTCAATTTCAGCATGTAAATCCATAAAGATTTTAGAACTAGCAATGTCATAATGATAGACAAACATGCGATAAAGTTCATTTGCTAAAGTCCCCAGGAAATCAATGGTTTCATATTTTTGATCTACTTGATCATGCTTTTTGATTTGAAAATCAAGTTTGCTGTTTTTTACTTTTATCCTGACATCATATGATATGTTTTTGGGGATGTCCATTACTTGCTCAGATAGCGGAATCAATAATTGATCTCGAATAGTT
Organism: Mesoflavibacter profundi; assembly: GCA_964225135.1. Lineage (GTDB taxonomy): Bacteria > Bacteroidota > Bacteroidia > Chitinophagales > Saprospiraceae > AM-2324. The sequence continues at coordinate 7,162 of CAXQNQ010000030.1, read as the reverse complement.
CGTTGAATATGCCTAGCTCCAAATTCTTTGTTATACCCAAGTTCAACTAAATGATTGATGGCTTCTGGACTTGGAAAAAGCTTCAATCTACCTTCTCTAAATCCGAGTCTAGTTTTTAAATCCTTGATTTCCTTTTGAACGATTAGTTTACTGATGGATTCGTCTAAGGGTTTAAATGGGATTATGGAATCTATTCTATTGATAAATTCTGGTCTGAATTTTTTAGCAACCTGATTGAAGATATTCTGTTCAAAATGCTTATCGTCTGATCGATCACCCATCCTGATGTAGTTTCTAAACAAGTTGTCAGCACCTACGTTGGAGGTCATGATGATTAATGAGCTACAGAAATTTACTGTATTACCTTTGTCATCAGAGACCCTACCTGCTCCTAATATTTGAAGTAACAAATCAAAAACATCTGGATGAGCTTTCTCGATTTCATCAAAAAGCAATAGACTAAAAGGGTACCTTCTTATTACAGAAACAAGAGAAGTTCTGCTAGAAGATTCAGTACTAATGAGTCTTTGAGCATCTCCGTAGTTACTATATTCACTCATGTCAAAACGAATGAACTGCTCTTTCTTTACAAATAAATATTCAGATAGTAATTTGGCTAATTGAGTTTTACCCACGCCAGAGGAGCCTACTAAAAGTAGATTGGCTATAGGCTTTTCTGGTCTAGATAAGTCCGTTTTAATTAAGCGAGTAATATCAACTATATATGAGATGGCTTGTGGTTGACCAAATAAGCGCTGATCAAAGAATGCTTTTACAAAATCATTATTATTATCATTAGGATCTAAGACAGTAGGGTTGATTTGATTTTGTGCACAAAAAGCATGAATCAACTTGGTTTCATCTAATGCTGTAATAGGTTCTTTAATTTTGCCTTGACTCAAATAATAAAAAAGTGCATCCTCTATAATCTTTATGGGCATTTTTGGAATCCCTTGATAAGGAAAAAAACGCTGACCTAAACGGAGTGCAGCATGTGCAACATTAGGTTTTATTCTAATACTATGTTTTCTGTGCAGTGCTTCAAGTTTTTGTTGAAGTAGCTTATCTAATTCTTTTGCTTGTAGTCTTTTGGGCTTTACTAACTGAAAATAATTTAGATAATTGGGGTTGATAGCTTCAATTTTTGCTCGTTCTTCTTCTGTGACCTCAGTAATAATTCGAATATCTCCTCTGTGTATATAGGGACCTAAAAAAGCACCAACACTTATGTTGTAATTTTCATATTTACCAATATTGAAGAAACTAATTAAATCTTGTAAATAGATTATAACTGGCTTATTATTTAAGGTTTGTCCTAACTCAATGATGCCACTTTGCCAGGCGAAATGCTTAGACTGAATTTTCTTAATAAAATTCGATGCACTAGTGCTGTATATGTGTATGCCAGGGTTTCTATCTTTCCAAGAGTTTAGGGTATGTTGAATGGCCATACTCTTTCCAGACCCAGATGGACCCTCGATGAGTACAGACCCCAAATGTATGTTATCTAGTGCGGTGCTTATTTCATCAATGAGTTCTTCCCGCTCAAAAATAGACTCCTGATTGACTTTGGGTGTTGAAAAATATTGATTACAGATTTCTAAGTATGAAAAATTTTCATGAGGGTCATAAGATATTTGAATCTCAGAAGAACCTACTTCAATGTTGGGGTAGTTCATGAGATAATAAATATGCTTCTTATTCTTTCTGACTTTGCTGTTAATGTAGGATTTAAGCTTTTGATCTAGCCATTGTTCAATTTCAATTTCTTGAGTGGCTATATATTCTAAACCGTATTGAGGTATTTTGATGATTAAGAGTTCCTTATTGGTGATTTTTGCTTTTATGTAAGGAATTCGAATTTCAATTTTTGGAAAAGCAGTTGGATGAAAAGTATAGTCCAATAATTCAAGATCATCATAGCTTGTAAACTCCCCAGTTAGAATTGGCATATTTACAGGTTTTCTGATAAATGCTTGTATTTCTTTTTTGTATTGTTCTTTCCATTCCTCAGGTGATCCCACTAAACCAAAGAAGTCAATATCATTCAGGTTTTGAACAATATAGGCTTGATCATTGAATTTAATTTGGAAGAAGTAAAAAGGAATTCTTAATTGCATGTAAAAGCTACTTGATCTGATCGATTAATTGGGTTGTTCTTGCAGTGCTCAACCCTTTAACAAAGTAATAAAAAACTTAGAAAATTGATGGAGTTGATTAGAATATGAACAATTAGTTTTCTAAATTATGTTTAAGTATTGTAGAGACCAAAAAAATCATACATGGCAGAAAGTACAAGAAACCCCAAAAAGAAGTACTTTAAGTATAAGGAACTCAAAGTTTATACTTCAACAGAATGGTTGGCTGACAACAAAAAGAAATATCGACAAGTCTTCAATAGATTGTCCACTACCTATGTCTATGCAGAACTATCTTTTTTTAATAAACAATTTGATGAATCTGATTGGGAAATAGAAGTAGAATTAAAATGTTTTGCTTTAAACAAGGGTAGACAAGAGATTTGCTCCCTACCATTTAAGCGTAAAGTTTCTAAGTATGACCATGTAGTTTATATCCGAGAGGGCTGGGGGTCAAAAAGTGAAGGTGCTTTTTGGAAAAGAGGTTCTTATTATTGGGAAGCATGGATTGAAGGGGAAAAAGTGGCCACTAAGTACTTTTATGTAGAAGATGGTGGCGATACTACTTCTGATGATAACCCATTTCTGGAAGTTCAAAGTTTAAATCTTTACGAAGGTCCTTATGATGATGTCATTGATGAGGGTAGAGTGTATTACAAAAGCTTTTCCTCGGAAGACACTAGATATATCTATGCGGAAATTATTTTTAAGAATAAACTTAAATCTAGAGATTGGCAATGCGAGCTTTTTGCAAAATTCTACAATAATTCGAAAGAGCTTAAGGGGCAAGTTGTTCGTTTACAGCGCATTGAACCCAATAAGGAAATCATAAAAGTTACTGCGGGATGGGGGTCAAATGTTAAAGGGTCCTGGCGGAAAGATTTATATACCGTGGAATTGATTTTCATGGATAAATTAATGGCTGCCATTCCTTTCACTGTTGGGGATGAATTCGAAGAAGGGTCTAATGAGGTCTTTTTACCCAACAAAGATCAATTATTCCAAAAACCCAATATAGAAGAATTAGATCTAAGTTTTGATGAATTATTAAATCGCTTAAATGCATTGATAGGCTTGACTAAAATCAAGCGGAAAGTTAGAGATCACGCCCAGTACATCAAGTTTTTACAATTAAGAAAGGAAAAGGGATTTGAAGAGAAAGAACCTATAAATGTACACTCCGCTTTCATCGGTAATCCAGGTACAGTCAAGACTACGGTAGCAAAAATGATGGGTAAGCTATATTATAAGATGGGTTTACTAAGCAAAGGACATGTACATGAGGTAGATCGGGTAGATTTGGTTGGAGAATATATTGGACAAACTGCCCCAAAAGTCAAAGAGGCCATCGAAAAAGCAAGGGGAGGAGTATTGTTTATTGACGAAGCGTATAGCTTGGCAAGATCAAATGATGATACAAAGGATTTTGGTCGGGAGGTTATAGAGATATTAGTCAAAGAGCTTTCTAATGGTCCAGGTAATTTAGCTGTAATTGTGGCTGGTTACCCTCAAGAGATGAATCATTTTTTAAATTCTAATCCTGGGTTAAAATCTAGATTCAAACTCTTTTTTGAATTTGATGACTATTTACCACAGCAATTAATTGAAATTTCCGAATATGCTTGTAATGAGAAAGAGGTCAATTTAACTCCAGGTGCTAGGAGATTGCTTGAAAAGATAATTACCGATGAATTCCGAAAGCGCGATCGAACTTTTGGAAACGCACGATTTGTTTTTGACCTTATAGAAAAGTCAAAAATACAAATGGGTATTCGCTTAATGAGTAATGAAGGGGTTGAAGAATTGGGCAAAAAAGAACTTGCTACTATTATTAAAGAAGATGTAGGTAATATTTCAGATGATATGGAGGTATCATTACCTGCAATAAATATTGATTATGCTCAGCTAACTAAAAATTTGAAAGAACTAGATGCTTTGATAGGTATGGAATCTATTAAAATGGAGATCCATAATATGGTTCGCTTGGTGAAATATTTTAAAGCATCAGGAAAGAATGTACTTAATAACTTTTTCTTACACACCGTTTTTATAGGTAATCCAGGTACAGGTAAGACTACAGTGGCTCGAATATTAACTAATATCTACAGAGCGTTAGGTATTCTGGAACGTGGTGTAATGATCGAAACGGATAGACAAGGCTTAGTTGCCGGTTATGTTGGTCAAACAGCCATAAAAACGGCTAAGAAAATTGACGAAGCAGAAGGTGGAGTCTTATTCATTGACGAAGCATACGCATTAACCTCAGGTGGAAAAAGCGCTATGGGTGATTTTGGTGATGAAGCTATTCAGACTTTATTGAAGCGTATGGAAGATGATAGAGGTAAGTTCTTCGTCTTTGTTGCTGGATATCCAGAAAATATGGATAGCTTCCTTAAGGCTAATCCAGGGCTGAAATCTAGATTTGACAAAACACTTGTATTCGAAGATTATTTTCCAGACGAATTGTATGATATTGCTCAATTTATGCTCAAAGAAAAAGGCTTGTCAACTAAAGGTGAATCAACCAAAATGTTGAAAGCATATCTTCAACGTTTGTATGAAACTAGAGATAAATTCTTCGGTAATGCACGTAGCGTCCGTAAAGTAGTAGATGAACTTATTCGCATCCACAATATTCGATTAGCGAATCATCTGGAAATTACTGGTGAAGTAGATACTAAGACGACCATCACCAAAGGGGACCTAGAACAATTATTTGAGAGTAAAGAAAAAGAATTGTTTAATCCAAAAACAATTGGTTTCCGCAAGAGTTAATTGGAGAAAAATCCACTTATCCAAGGTTTGAACTTCCTTTGGATAAATGGATAATGTTCTTTGGTAGTCAGTGCACTCTTTCTTATTAATACACCGAATTGGAAGAAATCTAATGATAGCTGAAAACTTTCATCTTCCACCAATATTTTCCATGCCTCGTTCATTCCCTTAGACCAGTATATATCATCAACGACTACTACACAAAAAGTTGGATCTAAGTGGGGCACCAATTTATTGAAGTATTCTATGGTAGGTTCTTTTGCATGATGGCCATCTAAATAAATGAAATCAAATTTTTGAGTAGGATCTAGCTTGTCTAAATATGTTTCAAAGGTGTCGTTTATTAATTCTACCTGATTAATTTTTAAATGAGAAAGCGTCTTTTGGGCTATGCCTAAAGTATTTGGACAGGCCTCTATACTAATGATTTTTGAGGTGCTGTTTGCCTTGGCCATATAAGCAGTTCCTATCCCTAAACAGGTGCCGAATTCTAGAATAGAGGATGATTGGTATTCATTGATTAAACGAAAAAGCATGCGACCTTTGAATGGTGATGCCGATGATATTTTAGCTAAATGCTTAACGGATGTAGTTTTATTATTTCTCTTTACTGAAGAACCAGCTCCTCGATCTAATTTTTCTATGAACTGATCTGTTTTCGATAATTGATTTTGATAGACTTGAATGGCTTCTTCTTCATAATAAGCCAGGGGTTGTTCTAGCACTCTTTGAACTAGCCGAAATAGAAAGGGGGAATGTACTTTGTAAATGGTTTTGGCTTTAAAGAAAAAAAATACCATTTCTTTAGATCTCCATAATAAATTAGAGATATTTATCATTATTAGTTATGTTGACTTATTAATTGTTCAGGGATAAACATATGAAAAAAATACTGTTCTGCCTTCTTTTCGGATTAATTAGCCAAGGTATTATGGCACAAAGCTATATTACTTCAGCGGGGATACGTGTGGGCGATGGCATAGGCATTAGTGTGAAGCAAAGGGTATTAAAAAAGGTAACTGTTGAGGGTGTAGCCGGAGTAAACAGTCAATATTCAAATTTAACTGGATTAATCGAATTTCACCAACCCTTTCTAACCCGTTATTTTAACCTGTATGGTGGAGTAGGAGGACATGCATATTTCCCAGTTTCTCAGGATGTGAATACTGGAGGAGTGGGTATGGATTTAGTAGCTGGACTAGAGTTAAACATTAGTAGACTCAATCTATCACTAGATTTTATGCCGGCATTTAATTTTACAGGATCCAATAGTTTTTTTGTCCCCAATAAGGCCATTAGTCTAAGGTATATCATCATTAATGACAAAGACTTTAGAAAAAGACAAAAAGAAAAAGAGAAAGCAAAGCGAAAAGCGAAACGTCAAGACTTCTTTCAAGGCTTTAAAGAATAAAAAGGGTGCAATACAGCACCCTTTTTTTATAATTCTATTTTCTTGAATTCTGCTGGTTGACCGTCTTTGTTCAACATGTTATCAAAGATAAAAATGATTTGATCTTTATCTTTTCTATATCTTCCTTGAAAGGAATTAGAATTAAAGCTTCGCTCCATTTCATTAATGAAGAAATTCTTTAGTGGATTTGGTTTAGCTTTTGAAAGAATTAAAGCTAGGTTTTCCCCATTCGGAACAACTGCTTCATCTGATGTGTATAGCATAGCTGAAAGCATCTTACGTTGATTGAAATTAAGGATTAATATCTGCGTCTTTCCTTCCTCAGTATAACCATAGCTCCCAATGATGTCTACATAGTCAATCTCAGGATCTGGAGAGATGTCAAAGCTATTTAAAGATGCAATAGCCTTATAGGATATGGAATCTTGCCCAGATTTATATATTCCTTCCCGTACAATAACCCTATCCTCCAATTGCTTGTACACATAGATTACTTTGTTAAAATCTGCTGAAGTTTCGATAATGGCGTCACTAGCCAATTCAGGAATTTGATATTGCTCATATTCCGTTGGTTCAAGCTGTCTGTATTCAGTAACTGTAGTTAATTCAATTTCCTTTTCTCCAATTTTTAAAGATACAGGATAAGCCTGCCCAGTTGAGTCCGAGGACTGGGCTTTAGATACCAATAATTTAATATCCTCGTTCGAAATATTTTCAATATCACTAATGATGGGGTCTTTTACAGAACCTTTCACCTGGTCACTTTTTGAACAAGCCAAGCAACAAATAGTCATTAGTGCAGTAAAGAATAATGGTCTATGCATGTAATAGAGTTTTC
>CAXQNQ010000029.1:0-8637 GCA_964225135.1 Mesoflavibacter profundi | reverse complement strand
TGTAGGATGGTATGTTTAAAGATTTTCCAACTCTTCTAACTTCATCTTTAAACAACATGCGCAGTGGCTCCACAATCTCTAATTGAAGTTTTTCCGGTAAGCCACCTACATTATGATGTGATTTGATTGTAACAGATGGCCCATGCACTGAAACTGACTCAATTACATCAGGGTAGATTGTACCTTGACCTAAGAAGGCTATTTCAGGCATTTTTTTTGCTTCTTTTTCAAATACTTCAATAAACACTCGCCCTATGGCTTTACGCTTTAATTCAGGGTCAGCTATACCTTCAAGGGCTTCATAAAAAGCCTGCTTAGCATTAATTCCATAAACTTGCAATCCCAATCCGTTATAGGATTCTAGCACTTGCTCAAACTCGTTTTTTCGAAGTAATCCATTGTCTATAAAAAAGCAATGCAATCTATCTCCAATAGCCTTTTGTAATAATACGGCGGCAACGGTAGAATCAACTCCACCTGATAATCCTAATAGAACGGATTTATTACCAATTCTTTTCTGAAGCGCTTGTACGGTATCTTCTATGTATGATTCTGGTGTCCAAGTTCCACTGCATCTACAAACCCCAAGAATAAAGTTACTCAGCATCTTCGGGCCTTCTAGAGAGTGCGTAACTTCAGGGTGAAATTGAACGGCAAACACTGGATAGTCTAAAGATCCAGCTACCGAACCATATGCTGCCACAGAAATATCCTCGGTTTTAGCTAGGATCTCATATTGGGTTGGAATTTGGAAAATAGTATCTCCATGTGACATCCATACTTGTGAGCTTTCTGAAACGTCTTTAAATAATGGATTGCTATTGTTTTCAACTATTAAATGCGCTTTGCCGTATTCTCTTTTTTGTGAGCGCTGTACCTCGCCACCTTTATTGTGGGCCAAATACTGAGCACCGTAACAAACAGTTAGCAAAGGAACTTTATTCAAAAATTGATCTAAATCGACTTGAGGAGCTTCTTCTTGCAATACAGAAAAAGGGCTGCCTGAAAGGATAACGCCTTTAATCGATTCGTTTAATTCAATTCGTTTATTAAATGGGTGTATTTCACAATAAACATTAAGCTCTCTAACTCTTCTGGCAATGAGTTGTGTGTATTGAGAACCAAAATCTAAGATTATTATCTTTTCATTCATAATTAAGCAAACCTTGCAGGCTTTTCAAGTATTAATAAATTTAATAAATATTAGGCATTAAACGAATTTGTCTAGATCAATTCACTAATTCAGCATCGTCTAATATGTAGATCAAATAATTGAGGTCAGAGTTGTTTACTCTAAATCGACCTTTGAAGGTCAATCGTTCATCTAATTCTAACGTTCTTTTAGGTTCTTCTTTGAGCTGTATATCTAGTATAGACTCTAATCCTGCCTGACCACAGAAAAAACATTGGCTATATGGAAAAGCTGAGAGTATAAAGATTTCTTCATTACCTGTTTCTGCTACAGGAATCATAAATCCTGTTATTTGGACTTCAAGTCCATTATATGCTTGTGGTAGTGCACCAAATACAGGAAAATCTATGAAAGTTTCTAAGGAATCGTGTAATCGGTAGTCAAAGCTAAGATCGCTTAGGCTTTCCCAATTGAGAGATAAGGGGGGCGCAAGCTCATTTAAACTATCCTGTAGTTGTTTAGCTGATAAATGGGTAGAATCTAGCTGATCTTGTTCAACAATAGTTGGCAAGTCAATAATTGAATCTGTTGGTGGAGATTGGTTGGTATTCGGTTGAGAGTGGTCTGTTGATGAACAACTGATTAATCCTAATAACAAGAATGAGCAGTATATAAATGGTGATAGTCTCATGGCAACAGCAATTAGAAAAAAAGAAAAGGGAAATGATCAATCATTTCCCTTCTTGTTGTAAACTGGTGTAATATTATTTTACAGCCTTTACAATAGCTTTGAACGACTCTGGGTTGTTCATTGCTAAATCTGCAAGCACTTTTCTGTTTAGCTTGATGTCTTTCTGATTCAATAAGTGAATGAATCTGCTGTAAGACAATCCTTCCAAACGAACTGCTGCATTGATACGTGCAATCCAAAGTCTTCTGAATGCGCGCTTTTTCTGTCTTCTATCACGGTAAGAGTATTTCAATGCTTTCTCTACCGCATTTTTTGCTGAAGTATATAATTTACTTCTTCCGCCAAAATAACCTTTGGCTGCTTTCATGATCTTCTTGCGTCTCTTTCTTGACGCAACGTGATTTACTGATCTAGGCATAATTGATTTTTTTGTTCGTTACAGGGGCTATGCTCTTTTTCCTGCAACCTCGTCAAAAAATTAAATTCCCAATAAGTGCTTAATACGCTTAGTGTCAGCTTTGCTAACAACTGTTGCACCTCTCAAACGTAATTTCGCCTTCTTAGACTTCTTACGCATTAGGTGAGACGTACGAGCTTGAAAACGTTTCAACTTTCCAGACCCGGTAACTCTAAATCTCTTTTTAGCACCGGAGTGAGTTTTCATCTTAGGCATCTCAAAAATTTTATTTAAAAATGAGTTGCAAAAATACATAAAAAAAGACAAATCTTCAATGATTTGCCTTAATAAAATTTATTTCTTTTTCTTAGGAGAGAGGATAACATTCATTCGGCGACCTTCCATCCTAGGCAATGCCTCCGCTGCACCTACATCTTCTAGCTCACTTAAGAATCTAAGTAGTATTAACTCACCTCTTTCTTTGAATACAATCGTACGACCTCTGAATTGGACAAAGGCTTTTACTTTTGCACCTTCTTCTAAGAACTTACGAGCATGTTTTAATTTAAACTCAAAGTCATGCTCATCTGTATTTGGACCAAAACGGATTTCTTTAACAACCGTTTTAGCAGATTTAGCTTTTAATTCTTTTTCCTTTTTCTTCTTATTGTAAAGGAACTTCTTAAAATCAATGATTTTAACTACTGGGGGAGTGGCTTTCGGAGAAATTTCCACAAGGTCTAAATCCATTTTGTAGGACCAATCCAAAAGTTGTTTTGTTGCAAAAATACCAGGAGCTACTTGTCTTCCAGCAACCTCAGAAATGGCGTCGAAATCTTCACCAACTAATCGTACTTCTGGAACTCTGATTTGTTTGTTAACCCTAAATTGATCTGCTGGATTAACCTTTCTGAAATTATTGTTTTTTACTCTTCTAGCCAATAGAAATTGTTTTGATTAATGTTATGCAATCTATTCCTTGATTGCTGGCACTGACAAATCTAAATAAAGAAAGTGGAAAGTAAAATACTTTCCACTCAATTATTTAATAATTCTCTTTGTATTTGAAATATATGCCTTAATCCTTAGTGGTTTCAGATACTTTCTCTTGTTTAATAATAATTTTTTCTTCTTTGTCTATGGTAGCATTTAAGACTGCAGAAGGTTCAGGATTATTATTCAAAATAAAGTCTGCCAAAGGATCTTCAATATATTTTTGAACAGCTCTGTTCAAAGGTCTTGCACCATATTGAGGATCGAATCCTTTTTCAGCAACATAATCTTTAAGCTTTTTACTCAATTTGAATTTAAACCCTAGATTCTCAATTCGTTCATATAAATCCTTTAGAGTAATATCAATAATCTTATAGATTTCCTCTTTACCTAATGAATTGAATATAACTACATCATCAATTCTGTTTAAGAATTCTGGAGAGAAGGTACGTTTAAGTGCATTTTGGATAACACTCTTTGAATGCCCCTCAGAATTCTCTTTCCTTGATGCTGTATTGAATCCTACTCCCTGACCAAAGTCTTTTAATGTTCTAACTCCAATATTAGAGGTCATTAGGATTAAAGTATTTTTGAAATCTACTTTTCTACCTAATCCATCAGTCAGCTGACCATCATCTAATACTTGAAGTAAGATATTATATACATCTGGGTGCGCCTTCTCAATCTCATCTAGTAAGATTACTGAATACGGTTTTCTTCTAACCTTTTCAGTGAGTTGTCCACCTTCCTCATATCCAACATATCCTGGAGGAGCACCAATTAATCTACTTACAGCAAACTTCTCCATATACTCACTCATATCAATTCTAATCAAAGAATCTTCCGAGTCGAACATGTATTTTGCTAAACACTTGGCCATTTCAGTCTTACCAACACCAGTTGGACCTAAGAAAATAAATGTACCAATCGGTTTCTTCGGATCTTTTAGACCAATTCTATTACGCTGTATGGCTTTAACTACTTTTTCAATAGTTTCATCCTGACCAATCACATAATTCTGAAGGTCTTTACCCATATTAACTAGTTTCTTGCTCTCTTTTTGAGCAACTCTATTCAATGGTATTCCAGTCATCATAGACACCACTGCTGCAATATCCTCTTCGTTGACTGGGAATTTTTTGACCTTCGCTTCCTCTTCCCACTGTCTTTGAGCTTCTTCTAACTCTTTTTGTTTATTGGACTCATGATCTCTTAAGTCAGCAGCTTTTTCGTATTGCTGATCTTTAACAGCCTTAGTCTTTTGTACTTTGATCGATTCAATTTCTTTTTCCAAAGCCTCTATATAGGGTGGTACATGTATATTGTTCAAATGAACTCTAGCACCAACTTCATCCAATACGTCGATAGCTTTGTCTGGTAAAAACCTATCTGTGATATATCTATCACTCAATTTGACACAAGCTAAAATAGCATCATCTGAATACAAGACATTGTGATAGTCCTCGTATTTAGACTTAATATTTTTTAGAATAGTTACAGACTCTTCCTGACTTGGTGGGTCTATAATCACTTTTTGGAACCTTCTATCTAGGGCACCATCTTTTTCTATGTGTTGACGGTATTCATCTAAGGTTGATGCACCAATACATTGAAGTTCACCTCTAGCAAGCGCAGGCTTAAAGATATTGGATGCGTCTAGTGAACCAGTAGCACCTCCAGCACCAACAATCGTGTGGATTTCGTCAATGAAGAGTATAACATCTTTGGTCTTTTCCAATTCTGTCATTATAGCCTTCATACGCTCTTCAAACTGACCTCTATACTTGGTACCTGCAACCAAAGCTGCTAGGTCAAGCATAACAATACGTTTGTTGAATAGTGTTCTGGATACTTTTTTCTGGTTTATCCTTAGGGCAAGGCCTTCAACAATGGCTGTTTTACCTACGCCTGGTTCTCCAATAAGAATTGGATTGTTCTTTTTTCTTCTGGATAAAATTTGAGAGACCCTTTCTATTTCATTCTCTCTTCCAATAATTGGATCTAATTTGCCTTCTTGTGCAAGTTTGGTTACATCTCGGCCAAAATTGTCTAAGACTGGCGTTTTGGATTTTGTTCCTGGTTTTCTAGTTGATGACATATCACTTTGGTTTTCCTCGTCAAATGGTAAATCTTGATCTGAGGGGGATTCTGCGAATGGAAGGGACTCGTCCAATTCCATCGTGTCGTTGCTTACGTATTCTAGTTCTGATTTATAGATGCCATAATCTACATCAAAAAAATGAAGTAATTGTGCGGCACCATTGTTTCCATCCCTTAAAATAGATAAAACTAGGTGTTCAGGGGAGATTTTTCCGCTCTTTAGAAGTTTAGCTTCCAAAAAAGTTACTTTTAATATCTTTTCTGCCTTTTTACTTAGGGGAATTTTTCCACTTGAATCTATATTGCCGAGCTCAAGTTTATTAATTCTAGAATTAAGTTCTCTCTTCATTGCATTTATGTCAATGTCTAAGGAATGGAGTACTTGATATCCTAAATTGTCTTTTTCGATGAGTATACCAGCTAGAAGGTGTTCTGGTCCAATGTAGTTTTGTCCAGAGTCTTGAGCAGTCTTTCTACTAATCTCAATAACTTTTAATACTCTATTTGAAAATTGTTTATTCATTCAAATGCTTATCTGTACAAACAATAATAATGGATTCTACTAAAGAATTCAATCTTTTTAACGCATTCATAATAATTAAAGACCAAATCCTTGCAAAAGTATTTTACTTTACAATTGCTATAATTGTGCCACATGCTATTTTGTGCCAGTTTGACAGCTAGGTAAGGTTACTTTTTGACTGGTTGTCAGTAGTAGGTGGGAACTTAAAATAAATGAATTTTATTCTTAACATACTGATTGGTAGTTGATTATTAGTTTTTTAAAATTAAAACCTCATCTCATATTGTCTTATCTGGATTATTTGCATGGATTTTGAAAGACTATTAACTATATTATTCGAAAAGAAAAATCATTTAAAATGGAATATAATTTACGTAAAGAAGAGAAATTCTGTCTGTTCACTCCCTTAGAGAAAAATCTTAACCGCGCTATTTCGGCTGACCTTAAAGCTGAGTTTGTTTTTTTACAGAATGAAGGCGTTAAAAATTTAATTATTGACTTATCACAGGTTGATTTCATTGATTCAGATGGATTAAGTGCTCTATTGATGGCGAGAAGAAATTTCACAGAGCAGAATGGCTCTTTTGTTATTACTGGTGATATCCAGCCTAATGTGACTACCATGTTTAAAATCTCCAAATTATCAGAGGTGCTAAATATCATTGTTGCAGAAGAGGAGGCTATTGAATTTGTATTTATGGAAGAATTAGAACGGGAGATCAACTCTGATGCGCCTTCTGAATAACTAAAACGTAATGTCCTATCACTTCACCGCATTAGGAACTTCTGCAGCAGTGCCTACTAAAAGTAGGGGCTGTTCTTCATATTATCTTCAAATGGATAGTGAGCGGATTCTAATTGATTGCGGTGAAGGAGCACAATCCCAAATCATAAAGCATATAACACATGGTTTTAAGATGAATAAGGTCTTTATTACCCATGCTCATCCTGACCATGTATTGGGTCTTCCAGGTTTGATTTTTTCGCTCAACCTCAATGGAAGAACTAAACCGCTTGATTTACATGGTCCTGAAACACTGCATCCTTGGTTATTAGAGCAGATTAGCTTTTTTGAAATAGAGCTAAATTTTGAAATTCGATTTTTTGCACATGATTACCAGCAACCTCAAAAACTTTGGACTACTCAAAGTCTAGAGTTTTGGTCAATACCTCTGAATCATACCATTCCTTGTTGTGGGTTAATCGCTATTAAGTCGGAAGGAGTTAGGAAAATCAAAAAAAGCACTATCCAAACATTGAATTTATCAGTAAGTCAAATTAAGCAACTCAAAGCTGGTTTAGATATAAAAGCGGCTGATGGAGTAGATTATAAATCAGAAGCGCTTACTTACAAAAAACCAGCGGAAAAAATAATAGCCTTTATTTCTGATTCTAGACCACTTTTTGAACACACAGAATTACTGAAAAATGTGCACTACATTTTTCATGAGTCAACCTTCCTAGATGTTGATTCTTCTAGAGCTGAATTTACTGGACATTCAACTGCTAAAGAAGCAGGTCTTTTTGCTCAAAATATACAAGCAAAAAACTTGCTTCTAGGCCACTTTTCACCAAGGTATCCCCATCCCAATTTGTTCACGACTGAAGCAGAAGCCTATTGTTCGAATGTCGTGGCCATGCAAGATGGACAGCGGATAGACTTAAATATCTAAGCTAATTTCTCAAGATCACGAATTAAAATTCGTCTTCTGTCAAAATGAATCAGATTATCTTTCTTTAATTCATTAAGAACGGAAGTTACCGTTTGCCTAGAAGTACCAGTTATATTAGCTATATCTTGCTGAGTCAGTGTATGTTTTACTAACATTTCCAATCCAACTTGTCTTCCTTGCTTTTCTGCTGATTCCTTTAGGAACTCTATAATTCTAGATCGAGCGTCTTTGAATATCAAGTGCTGATATTTGTACTCTGATTGTAAGACTTTATCAGATAACATTCTAATGATATTATTTGATAATACTCTATTCTGAATCATTAATATCTTTAGATCCTTTACAGTAATAGATGCAACAGATATATGAGATTCCAAACAGGTTGCATTTTCACATCTATATTTTTGAGACCCAATACTCGTTTCACCAAACAAAGCCATAGGATGAAGTATAGCTTTTATAAATTCTCTTCCATCTTGATCGATAGAGGAGAGTTTAACACTTCCTTTTGCTAGGAAGTAAATTCGGTCTGATAGATCACCTTCACAGTAAATGTGTTGGTTCTTTTTGTAGTTTTTTATGTCTACCTTGTCAATGATGGTAGAGAATTCTTCTGCTGTCAAGTTTGCAAATACTGGGTACTGCGAGAGGAATTCAAGGATTGTACGATTCTCCATGTGCATTGATTTAAGTTGCTTATGAAACAAATATGGCTTTACCTAATCTTGTTTGGTAGTACAATTTGTATTTTTTGTTTTTATAATTTTTTGTTTTTATATCCCTTAGTTCCAGTATTTATTATCATTTAGCTGTATTTTTTGTTTTTATAATTATTTAAAATTGTCGATGAACCATATTTTACAATATTTGGAGGTGTCGCCAGATAGTGTACATTTGTTTTGGAAAGGTAGAGTAGGTCTGTTTGCTATTTTGAAAGCTATGGATATTCAGGATGATGATGAAGTAATCATTCCTGCCTTCACCTGTGTTGTAGTTGCAAATGCGATTATTTATTGTGGTGCTAAACCTGTTTATGTAGATATAAATCCAATCAATCTTCAATATAATTCTACTAAGCTTAAGCAAGCCATTACTCCTAAAACCAAGGTGATTATTGCGCAAAACACA
>CAXQNQ010000028.1:0-5227 GCA_964225135.1 Mesoflavibacter profundi | reverse complement strand
CAGTTTGATAACTCTGTAGCAGAGATTGCTGGTTTACTCAAGATGGACTTCTTGGGTTTAAAGACTTTGACAATCATTAAAAATGCTATAAAAATAGTTGAGAAAACGGAGGGTATAACCATTGATCCAGATGAAATACCTTTGGATGATGTCAAAACTTATGAGTTGTTCCAAAGAGGTGAAACAGTTGGTATCTTCCAATACGAGTCTGCAGGTATGCAGAAGTACATGAAGGAGTTGGTTCCAAGTACTTTTGAGGATCTCATTGCCATGAATGCCTTGTATCGTCCGGGGCCACTAGAATATATTCCAGAGTTTATTAAAAGAAAGCATGGGAGATCTCCAATCATCTATGATCTAGATGACATGGAAGAATATTTAAAGGGTACTTATGGGATTACCGTGTACCAGGAGCAGGTGATGTTACTTTCCCAGAAGCTTGCCAATTTTACCAAAGGTCAGGCGGATATGCTTCGTAAAGCCATGGGTAAGAAAAAGAAGAAACTCATTGATGAGTTGCATCCACTTTTCATTGATGGTGGAACTAAGAATGGGCATGATGCGGCGAAGCTGGAAAAGATTTGGAAAGACTGGGAGGCCTTTGCATCCTATGCCTTCAATAAGTCGCACTCTACTTGCTATGCATTCGTTGCATTTCAAACTGCTTATCTAAAGGCGAATCACCCAGCTGCTTTTATGGCTGCTGTTTTGACCAATAATAAAAGTGATATCACTAAGGTTACTTTCTTTTTGAAAGAGTGTAAGCGCATGGGTATCACTGTGCTTGGGCCAGATGTGAACGAAAGTTATTCTGATTTCTCTGTAAATAAGGAAGGTCAAATTCGATTTGGCTTATCTGCGCTAAAAGGGGTAGGTGAGGGTCCAGTATCTGAAATATTAGAGGAGCGAAAGGCTAATGGTCCGTACGAATCTGTTTTTGATATGGTTCGAAGATTAGCCTTGGGATCTGTTAATAAACGAGTTATGGAATCATTGGTTTTAGGGGGTGCTTTCGACCGCTTTGAAGCATTGAGTAGAGCCGTATATTTTGAATCATCGGATAAACATTCATCTTTCCTTGAGCACTTATTGAAATATGGTGCTGCTTATAAAGGACAGGCACAACAAGCGGTCAATTCCTTATTTGGTGATTCTGAAGAGGTCATGATTCCAGAACCCAGGGTGCCTACTACGACAGGTTGGCCATTAATTGAGAAATTGAATAAAGAGAAGGAGGTTACTGGTATTTATATTTCTGGTCACCCATTAGATGATTTTAAGGTGGAGATTGAACAATTCACCAATATGGGTCTGGAGCAAGTCATGCATTCCACCTCAAGAGATATTAATATTGCAGGAATAGTGTTGGAGGCACAGCATCGGATTTCTCAAAAAGGTACTGGTTGGGGTAAATTTGTGATTCAAGATTTCAACGGATCATTGGAATTTGTGTTATTTAAAGAGGATTATCAGAATTTCAAGGCAATCCTAGAGGTCGGACAGAGTGTGTTTATTAAGGGCGGTATGGAGAAGCGTTGGAATAGCGATGAGTTTCAATTTAAATGCAGAGAAATTAGTTTATTAGATTCTATTGGGCAGGAGATGACTAACTCTATCAAAATTAATATTGCAATAGAGCGATTGAATGATGAGTTAATAGATGCATTAGAATCCATAGTCAAAGTAAAGAAAGGGAAACATAAATTACGTTTTCAATTGATAGATAGTGTCAATCGTCAAAAACTACAAATGTTTTCTAAGAGTTATATGGTAGAGGTTGACAATGAGCTTGTCACTGAAATTGAAAAGCTTGGTTTAAAATATAAGATTAATGGCTAGAATAACAGCGTTGTTTGTTTGTTGCATATTGAGCTTTGGGATTTATGCTCAAGACACAATTATCACTGCGAATGATTTTGAGGAGATTGAACATTTGTTTACGGACGAAACTAACGAGGAGGTTTGGGTGATTAATTTTTGGGCTACTTGGTGCAGTCCATGTTTAGCAGAATTACCCTATTTCAAATCAGCAGCTAAAGCTTTAGATCCAACAGATGTTCGATTTATTTTTGTTACGCTTGATTTCAAAAAGCAGTTTGAATCCAAGTTAAAACCTTATTTAGCTGAACATCCTCTGCCAGGGACTGTTTATAATCTCTGGGATATGGATTATAATAGTTGGATTGATCAGGTAAGTCCAGAATGGTCTGGTGCAATTCCTGTTACTGTAATTCGAAAGGGAGATGAAAAAATGGTGTTGACCAGTGAGGTAGAATCCTTAGAGGAATTAATGGAGTCTATAGCTTCGGTTAGCCAATAATTTAATTTTTGCAAAATAAAGATGTTTTCACAACGTTAAAATACTTGCATTAAGTGCTATAGTTACCTATTATTAAATATCTGAAGAAGAAAACGTATAACTAATGAAGAATAAAATTTCACTTTTAATGCTTATATCAGCTTTGTGCATCAGCTTATTAGCTTTTGTAGAAGGTGGATTGAAGGTTGGAGATACTGCTCCAGACTTCAAGTTGAAGAATATCGATGGTAAAGAGATGTCCATGGCCGATTTTGGTCAGGCTAAAGGTTTTATCGTGGTATTCACTTGCAATACTTGTCCTTATTCTGTGATGTATGAGGATCGCATTATTGCAGCAAATAACAAATATGCTCCAATGGGTTATCCTGTTATTGCCATTAATCCTAATGATGTTAACAGAAGACCAGGCGACTCTTTTGCAGAGATGAAGGCCAGGGCTAAAGAAAAAGGATTTAATTTCCCGTATCTATATGACTCTACTCAAGAGGTAGCAACGGCTTATGGAGCTACTAGAACACCGCATGTTTATTTATTAGACAAAGCGCGCACAGTTCAGTATATCGGTGCTATCGATAATAATGCGAGTGAGGCGAGTGAGGTGACGGAAGATTATCTAGCAGAAGCTATTGCTGCTATGGAGGCTGGTAAGAAGCCAGATCCTAACTTTACCAAAGCAGTAGGATGTACCATTAAATGGAAAGAATCCAAGTAAATAAAAAAGGAGTGAACATGTTCACTCCTTTTTTATTTCTGCTACCACTAAATGATAATCTTCTATTTGCCTGGCGAAAATATTAAAATCAGCATTGAGATCTGATTTAATCACTCTTCCCAAGCCAGTGCCATGGCTTAGATCCTGAGGAAGTTGATCAATTTTTAAATCAGTTCTAAATTCTACTTTTCCATTTCCATATGCTTTGAATAGGGCTTCTTTTGCACTCCAAAAATGGTAAACAACATGGGAGTTCATTACCGAGTTAAAACGCTCGAATTCATCCTCGGCTATGAATTTGCTTTTTATTCGATCCAGCTGAGGAGTTTCTTGTTGAATATCGATACCTACTAATCTGTCTGATAAAACTACTGCCACATATTTCGAGGAGTGAGAGAGACTGATTTCCATAGAACCATCCTCTAGAAATGGCTTACCACTTGGACTTATCGTTAAGAAGGTTCTTTCAGCTCTATTTAATGCATGGTCAAGCAAAAACCTTCCTGCGAGGAATTCTGTTTGTTTCTTAGCAATGAGTTTATCCAAATAGGATTGTTCAAAAGCATCTAATGTGAGTTGGGTAAAAAAGTAGTCTAATGGCTCCGTGATGTGCCAAACAAAATATTCCGTATAAGGACTTACTTTTTCTTTTGCAATTAAAGGCATAATGTTAATTTTCACTTTCAAATGACCTTGCTTAGCACAACATCAATGAAATGATACCCAAGTTTAGACATAAAAAACAATATTTAGGCCACCGCGGGGCTATATTTTGTCTTCAATCTGATGGAGAAGCTGGTTTTTACAGCTGTGGGGGTGATGGTTTATTGGTCCATTGGTCCAATTTGGATCAAGAGGATGGACAAGTTATTGCGCAGGTCGAACAAACGGTATATGCCTGTTTGGTTCAAGAAAAAAGGCAAAACATACTATTTGGAAAGTTGGATGGCAGCTTGACTTGGGTGCAGAATAATCAGGTCTTATTCAATAAAAAAGTCCATCAGAAAGGTATTTTCGATTTGGTGGAGTTGGATGAATTTTTTCTATCCTTAGGAGGGGATGGTAAATTAGGGGTTTGGGCTAAAGATCAACCTGGCCAAGTGTTCCTACAAAACATCAGTGAGCAAGCTTTAAGGACGGCATTATTAGATCCATTGAATGCAAAAATTTATGTAGGTGGAAGCGATGGGCACCTTTATGTACTTAATGCCAAAACACTTCAGATTGAACAACAAATACAACAAGCCCATCAGTCATCTGTATTTACGCTTTGTAAGCATCCAGAACAACCTGTACTTTTTTCTGGTGGACGGGATAATATGATCCGATCTTGGGATATAAATAGTTTTGAATCCCTCCATGCTGTGCCTGCTCATGCGGCTACTGTTAATCATTTGATTCCTGGTCCTCAGGGGGTGCTGTTTAGTGCTGGGCGCGATAAAGAGATACGAATTTGGGATATCAACAGCCTGGAATTAAAGCAAGTCTTAAAAACACCTAGAGATCAGGGTCATGTTAATTCAGTAAATCGATTGTGGTGGAGTGATGATTTAGCGTGTTTGTGTTCTGCTGGGGATGATCGAAGTATAATCCGTTGGGAAATTTTGCCCCTAAATTCCTGATAATTTCAGGTTTAGTTTTATCTTAAAATATTAATCCAATACATATTATGATTCTATCTGATAAAAAGATTTTAGAAGCTATCGAAGCGGGTCAAATCGTTATAGAACCTTTTGACAGAAAATGTTTGGGAACCAATTCCTATGATGTACATCTAGGGAAGCATTTAGCTTTGTATAAGGATCAGATTTTGGATGCTAAAAAGCATAATCAAGTGGATCATTTTGAGATACCTGCAGAAGGTTTTGTATTAGAACCAGGTACATTGTACTTGGGTGTTACAGAGGAGTATACGGAAACACATAACTCAGTTCCTTTTCTAGAGGGAAAGTCCTCCGTTGGTCGATTGGGGATTGATATCCATGCCACCGCCGGGAAGGGGGATGTTGGCTTTTGTAATACATGGACTTTGGAAATATCTGTTACGCAAAAGGTACGGGTATATGCAGGTATGCCTATTGGCCAATTAATTTATTTTATGGTTGAGGGGGATATTGAAAACTATTACAACAAAAAGCAGAATGCTAAATACAATCAACGCACTATACTTCCAGTAGAAAGTATGATGTGGAAGA
>CAXQNQ010000027.1:0-7063 GCA_964225135.1 Mesoflavibacter profundi | reverse complement strand
TAGAACTACATCATTTGAGAGCGCAACAGAAATTGGAGGCACTACTTTAAATCTTTCCCAAAGCTCTCCTTTGTCAGGTTTTGCATACCTATATACAAGCGGCAAGTCAAAAGGCATTTGAATATCGTCAACGCTTAATAGGACCTCTGCACTTACAGCTGTCGGAGACTCTGGTAGCCCTATCAAACGTTGATCTTCTACCTCGTACATCCCCAAACTAGGCGATTCATTGAGCCAATATGGATTACTAAACTTCGTCGATTCTTGTATTTCTAAAGGAAGCGCTATTACACTATTTACATTGGCTGTCAAAGATTCCTTAAGAACAGAAGATACCATCTCAGCACCCGTAATTTGAACCTGTTCGAAGGTCATTGATGAGGTATTTCTAGCTAACAATTTAAGTGACGTATTGATGAACTCTCCTGGAGTGGCATAGGCAATATCGGTCTCAAAAGCCAAGTATAAACCAGCTATTTCCTTGATTAAGTTTTTAAGCTGTTTGCTTTTCTGTACTCTCCAATACTCATCGGAGATTTCTTGAATCAAAGTATAAGCTCTTAATAAATTGGGTAAATGGATTGCAGGGTTCTTAAAATCAAAATTCTCTTCAATTGGCAAGAGCAATGCTTGAATTTTATCTCCTTCTGGAATTCGAGTCCACGTGGTGTTAATCCCTTGAAATATATCTTGTCCATGTATAGGGTCTCCCTTTAGAAACTCCAAATATTCTATTTCTTGACCTCTATTATTTAACCTGCCAAAGCCCTGACAAAGATGTTTACTGCTAGCAAGCGAAGCAATCTCATTATTAGAAATACCTAAACTGGGATAGTAGACGCCCACATCTACACTAACCAATCCGTTCTTCGAGGCCTCCCTAAATTTTTCTTGTGAGCCATAAAACCACCAGGAGGTATTAAAAAATACTCTCGAAGGCTTCCATGGTTCAAGTGCTGCAAGCTGTTGCGGATAAGCCTTAGGATTAGCGGCTAGGTCAAAGGCTTCCATGCTTAATATAGCACTTGAGGTGTGATGACCATGCGTAGATCCAGGAGTCCTGTGATCAAACCGATTAATAATTACATCGGGTCTAAAGGCTCTTATTCTTCTTACTACATCGGCGAGAACGGTGTCCTTATTCCAAATTTGTAAGGTTTCTTCTGGAGTTTTTGAATACCCAAAGTCATTGGCTCGAGTAAAAAATTGTTGTCCGCCATCCACGCCTCTAGCGGCTAACAATTCTTGGGTTCGAAGAACCCCCAATAATTCTCTTATTTCTGTACCTATTAAATTCTGTCCGCCATCACCACGGGTTAACGATAGATAAGCGGTGTTTGCGTGAGTATTATGAGTGAGGTAGGAGATGAGTCTGGTATTTTCATCATCCGGATGCGCGGCAACATATAATACATTACCTAAGAAATTCAATCTTTGAAGATCGTGATAAAGCTCTGAACTACTTTTAGGCTTAAACTCTTGGGCTGTAGTAAAGTTGAAAATGCATAGAAAAAATACTATGAAAGAGTCGGTCAGTAATTTCTTCATATCGCAATAAGTCTCGGTTTTTTTGTATTCGAGATAAAATTTATGAATAACAACAGCAAGTTAGTTCTTTAAAAGGTAGGGAAAGTTCTCGTACATTTAAAAGACCTAAATACCTGAAATATGAAATTACAAACTCTTTCTAGTCAACTATTTATCATTTGCTTTTTCCTTACTCAAACAAATCTATTTGCTCAAAAGAAATTTGATAATGATCAGATAGAATTAATGAAGTCAAGAGTCTCTGAAATTGTTATCGAAAACAAAAAACTGAGCCAGGTAATGGTAGATAAGATTTTTAGTTTTTCAGAGCTCGGATTTCATGAAAAGGAATCTTCTAATTACCTCACTGGAATATTAGAAAAGAATGGATTCAAAATTGAGCGAGGCCTATCCGGAATTCCTACAGCTTGGGTAGCGAAATGGTCTAAAGGGAATGGGCCTGTTATTGCATTAGGGAGTGATGTTGATTGTATTCCTAAAGCTTCACAATATCCTGGGGTAGCATTTCATAAGCCTATTGTGGAAGGTGCACCTGGGCACGGTGAAGGTCATAATGCTGGTATTCCATTGAATATTACGGCAGCAATAGCTGTTCAACAGGTTATGAAAGAAAATGATTTAGAAGGCACCCTAATATTGTGGCCAGGTATTGCTGAAGAACTTGTTGCTTCAAAAGCTTGGTTTGTACGGGATGGTTTATTTAAAGGTATTGATGCCTGCATTTTTACTCATGTAAGTAGTAACATGGGAGTTTCTTGGGGAGCCTCTTCAGGTACTGGTCTAATTTCTGTAGAATTTACTTTTGAAGGTGATGCAGCTCATGCTGCTGGAGCTCCTTGGAGAGGAAAAAGTGCTGCTGATGCCGCCGAACTAATGAATATTGGTTGGAACTACAGACGCGAACATCTACATCCACTTAAACGCTCACATTCAATCATTTCTGATGGTGGTGATCAGCCAAACGTTGTTCCATCAAAATCAAGTATCTGGTACTATTTTAGAGATGTGACCTACGAAGGGATCATGGAAATGTTCGAAGCAGCTAAGGATATCGCTGAAGGAGCGGCATTAATGACCGGAACAAAAATGAATTATAAAATTTTAGGAACCGCTTGGCCTAGACACTTTAATAAAAGCATAGCAAAAACAATGCACAAGAATATTGAATTGGTTGGTCTCCCTGACTGGTCAGAAAATGATCAGATTTTAGCGAAAGCCGTTCAAAAAGAATTAGGGAATAAGACCATAGAAGGTTTGGCGAGAGAACTAAGACCCCTAGGTCTTCCGATCGAGAAACCGGTGAGCGGCGGAAGCGATGATATTGGAGATGTCTCATGGACAATCCCAACAGTAACCTTACGTTTTCCCTCAAATATTCCAGGTCTACCCGGACACCATTGGAGTAACGCCATAGCAATGGCTACTCCTATAGCTCACAAAGGGGTAACGGCCGGAGCTCAGGTCGAGGCTATGACTCTTATTGACATGTTAACTAAACCTGAAGTAATTAAAGAAGCATGGGATTATTTTAATGATGAACAAACTAAAGAAACCAAGTACAAACCGATGATCGAAGCGACAACAGTAGCACCTATTTATTTAAATAAAGAAATTGATAACCACTATCGACCAGAATTAAAAAAGTTTTTCTACAACGAGAAAAAGTACAAGTCTTATTTAGAGCAACTCGGAGTTCGATATCCTACCATAAAACCAGATTAGACACCCTAACTGTTTAAATAATAATAATATAAAAACACTTTTCAACATGAGAAATACATCTATCATAGTTCTCCTACTAGCCAGTCTATTCGTTATAAGTCCCTTAAATGCCCAAAGAAAAAAGGACGTAGGAAACAAGGAATTCTCCTTAGATGCTTTAAAATTTAGAAATATTGGACCTGCATTTCTTTCGGGACGAATAGCTGATATTGCTATTGATCCGAATAATGAGAATCTCTGGTATGTAGCAGTAGGATCTGGAGGTGTTTGGAAAACTAATAATGCAGGCACTACTTGGAAACCTTTGTTTGATGAACAGAATTCCTATTCTACAGGTTGTGTGACTATTGACCCGACCAATAATAATGTAATTTGGGTAGGAACTGGAGAAAATGTAGGGGGTCGACATGTAGCTTATGGGGATGGTATCTACAAATCAGAAGATGGAGGTGATACCTGGAAAAACATGGGCCTAAAAACCTCTGAACACATCTCAAAAATCGTAATTCACCCTTCAGACCCAGATACAGTATGGGTTGCTGCTCAGGGACCTCTCTGGAATAAAGGTGGTGAACGAGGGGTCTTCAAAACTGTAGATGGTGGAAAAACCTGGAAACGTGTACTTGGAAATTCAGAATGGACAGGCGCAACAGAATTAGTTATCGACCCTAGAGATGCTAATATTCTTTACGCAGCTACTTGGGATAGGCACAGAACTGTTGCTGCTTTGATGGGTGGCGGTCCTGGTTCAGGTTTACACAAATCAACAGATGGAGGTGAAACTTGGACTAAATTGACTAAAGGGCTTCCAACTTCTAACTTGGGAAAAATAGGGTTAGCAATTTCTCCTCAAAATCCTGATGTGCTCTATGCAGCTATCGAACTAGACCGTAAAAGTGGAGCAATTTATCGATCTGATGACCGGGGTGCTTCATGGAAAAAAATGTCAAATACAGTGTCTGGAGGAACAGGGCCTCATTACTACCAAGAGCTTTATGCCAGTCCCCATAAATTTGATCGATTATACCTTATGAACGTTAGGGTACTCACCTCTGAGGATGGAGGTAGAACCTTTACTGAATTGAAAGAAGAAAAGAAACACTCTGACAACCATGCCATCGCATTTAAGAAAAATGATCCGAATTACCTGATGATAGGAACTGATGCAGGAATCTACGAAAGTTTCGACCTAGCCGAGAATTGGAGCTACATTAAAAATTTACCATTAACACAATTCTATAAAGTAGCTGTGAATAATGCTGAACCTTTTTATCATGTTTTTGGAGGTACTCAAGATAATGGGTCTGCTGGTGGTCCTTCTGCAACAGATGAAGCACAAGGTATTAGCAATAAACATTGGTATAAGACATTATTCGCTGATGGTCATCAATCAGCAACAGATCCAGAATTCAACGATATTATTTATGCTGAAACGCAACAGGGCGGTCTTCATCGTATTGATTTAACTACTGGTGAACCTTTAGCCATTCAACCCCAGGCATTTATAGGTGATCCTCATGAACGATTCAATTGGGATGCACCAATTTTAGTTTCACCTCATAATCCTGCTCGATTATATTTTGCATCCTATCGTGTATGGAAATCTGAATCTAGAGGGAACGACTGGGCTCCAATCTCTGGCGATTTAACCCGTAATGAGGAACGTTTAAACCTTCCCATCATGGGCCGCCAGCAATCTTGGGACAATGCGTGGGATGTAATGGCAATGTCTAACTATAATACAATTACATCTATAAGTGAATCTCCAGTTAAGGAAGGATTAATTTATGTAGGAACAGATGACGGATTTATTCAAGTCACAGATAATGGTGGGGCGGACTGGAAATCAATACCCGTTACTAAACTCGGTCTTCCAGAACGCAGCTTTGTAAATGATATTAAAGCTGACCTTCATAATGAAAATATAGTATATGTTGTACTTGATAACCATAAGGAAGGAGATTTCAACCCCTACGTATATAAAAGCACAGATAAAGGGAAAAGTTGGAAATCTATAAGCGCTAACTTACCTGATCGCACTCTACTTTGGCGTATAGTTCAAGATCACATTGATCCAAATTTACTATTCATAGCAACCGAATTTGGTATTTATACTTCGCTTAACGGTGGGGGGTCATGGCACAAACTTCAAGGAACACCAAATATGGCGTTTAGAGATATAACTATCCAGAGAAGAGAAAACGATCTTGTTGCTGCTTCTTTTGGTAGAGGCTTTTATGTTTTAGATGATTATAGTCCTCTTCGAGAGTTAAAACTAAGAGATTTAAATTCGCCTGCTATATTATTTCAAACAAGACCAGCTAAATGGTTTATTCCGAGAAATAATTTAGGAAATACTGGTGCAGATTTTTATGTCGCGGAGAATCCTGCGTTTGGAGCTGTATTTACCTATTACCTTGCTGAAGATTACAAATCAAAAAAAGACTCACGTCAGCAAAATGAAAAGGAACTTAATAAGCAAAATACATCAATACCTTTTGTTGGTTACGACAAATTAGATGAAGAACTTTTAGAGCCTGAAGTACTTACTTGGATTTTAATCAAAGACCAACAAGGAAATCTGATTCGAAAAATTAGCAAAAAAGCTGAGAAAGGAAGCCATCGATTAGCCTGGGATCTACGTCATTCTAATAGTACACCTCTAATACTTGATAAAGAAGTGAGAGTTTCAGAAACAGGCCCTATGGTGAAACCAGGCACCTATACAGCGTCACTTATTGTTGAAAAAGGTGGAGAGGTTCTTGCAAGATCTGAAGAAGTTGAATTCGATGTAAAGTCAATTCGAAATGGTGTACTTGAAGGAATTGATTATAATACATATGAGAAATTTCGATTGGATTATAACAATGTTGCAGTAGACTTTATGAGATTCAGTCAAGGCCTTAAAATCGCTGAAGAGCAAATCAATACAATTTCAAAAAACGGTGCACGTTTACTTAATTACCTAGAAGACCTTCAACATCTGCAAGAATTAAAGATCGATTTGGCAGATTTGAAAAAACAATCAGGAGTTAGTCCATCCCGTAACGAGGTAGGTGAAAAGGATAAACAAACAACATCTAGTAATATAGGCATGGCATCTAGAGGATTTTCTACTACCTATGGGCCTACCCCATTACATCAAAGATCACTAGATCAAGCAAAAAAGCTACTAGAGAAAGATCTTTTGAAATTAAATCAACTTCAAGGTAAACTATCTAATTTTCTGATCGGTTTAGAACAAAAAGGAATATCGATTATCAATTAACCTAAACAATAAATTCTAACCATTCATGAAATCAATCCGAAACCTCCTTGTTTTACTTGTTGCCGTAAGTTCCCTTTCAAGCTGTAAAAGCAAACCGCAACTTTTTAGCATTTCCTATGATTCTGCTTTGGGAGAAGAAGGGTTTGATGGTAGACTACTAGTCTTAATTGGCACAGAGTCTGATCGAGAGCCACGATTCCAAATCAATGATTCTGATCAAACGGGGATCGTTTTTGGCGTTGATGTTGAAAATTGGATGCCAGGTGAAACTATCACGATAGACCCTGACTCCTTCGCTTATCCCGTGGGTTCGGTAGGAGAAATTCCAGCTGGAGAATATACGATACAAGCACTATTACATAAATACGAAACGTTCGATTTATCAACGGGTTATACGGTTAAGCTTCCGATGGATCAAGGTGAAGGTCAACATTGGAATATAAGCCCAAAGAATATCTACAGCAAACCGATTCAAGTGAGTTTAGGAAATAGCTCTTCGATTACATTAAATATCACTGAAGAAAT
>CAXQNQ010000026.1:0-5078 GCA_964225135.1 Mesoflavibacter profundi | reverse complement strand
CTGGATATTGAAACATGGTTTGATTATCCAACATATCTAATGCTTGTAGTCTGTTAAAATAAAGCATATCTCCTAAAGTGCTATAAATCTTCGACCCATCTATCAAATAATGAGAAGAATAGCCTATCTGAATGCTATCAAAAGGAAAATAAGCATATTGCAAGTTGATGAACTGATTAAATGACTTATGCTTTAACAATTCATCGTTTGTATTAAACAACCTTAAATCTATATATTCCCTGCAATTTCTTTGCTCACAAGACCAAAAGAGACCATCTACCGATTGGCCTATCCAACTGGTATCTGGTAAATATATTGGAGGATTATCTTGAGTAAAGGCTGAAAAATCATTCAATAGACTATAACGCTCAAATGGATTGCTGGCTGGATTTCGTTGATGATTTTGAAGCGTATCGATAAATCCAACTACTTCTAATCCCCACAAACCGGCTACATATTTTTCTAAAACATCAGACTCTGAGAAAACAGTATAGTTAAAGTCGAGTGAGGCACAGGATATCCAGTAGGACTTTTGAGTTGTTTTAAAAGGAATTAAACACAAGCCATCTACTAATTGAATGGCACTTAACTCTAAGTCTCCTGCCTGATTATCTATAGATACAGCAACGGTATCGCCCGATATAGCATAAAAAGTCTCTTGTCCGCTTAAAGAATAATTTCCACTAGCTTCTACTACCCTGCCTGATGACTGCTTAGAAGGGTCTGTTTCTGTTTTGCAGCCGAACAATAAGACAGCAATGAGGCAAGTAATAAAATGAATATTGATCTTTGAAAACATAAAAAAAGGGCATTGTAATTACAATGCCCTTAATATATCTATTTTCTATAGAATTACCCTAAGTAAGACTTCAGGTTATTTCTATTAACAGAATTTCTCAATTTGCGAATTGCACGTTCTTTGATTTGACGAACACGCTCTCTAGTCAAGTTATAACGTTCACCAATTTCTTCCAGTGTTAATGACTTTTTGCCATCTAGACCGAAATAACAGGTAATAACTTCTACCTCTCTTTCTTTAAGGAAAGATAAGCCCTGAGCTACTTCTTCTTTCAAAGAGGATGCCATCAATCTATCATCCGGGTTCAAATCCTTATCGATTTTCATGACATCTAGCATAGTAGAATCACCATCTTCTCCGCTAATTGGTGCATCGAAAGATAAGTGGCGACCACCACCTTTAAGCATATTTGCAATTTCTTTTGGAGTCATTTCCAAAAGATCAGCTAATTCTTCGTGTGTTGGTTCCCGCTCAAATTTTTGAACAAAGGACGAAAATGCTTCATTTACTTTGTTATAAGAACCTACTTTGTTTAATGGCAAGCGAACAATTCTAGAATGCTCGACTATGGCTTGCAGGATAGATTGTCTAATCCACCAAACTGCATAAGAGATGAATTTGAAACCTTTAGTTTCATCAAATCTCTTTGCTGCCTTCATTAGTCCAACATTTCCTTCATTGATCAAATCAGATAGTGCAAGCCCTTGG
Source organism: Mesoflavibacter profundi (assembly GCA_964225135.1). Lineage (GTDB taxonomy): Bacteria > Bacteroidota > Bacteroidia > Chitinophagales > Saprospiraceae > AM-2324. The sequence continues at coordinate 3,571 of CAXQNQ010000026.1, read as the reverse complement.
TTTTGGTATTGTTTAGCCACCGATACTACGAATCTAAGGTTGGCTCTTGTTAAGCGATCCAAAGCTGCTTCGTCTCCTTCTCTGATGCGTCTTGCTAAGTTTGCCTCATCTTCAGCAGTTAACATGCTGATTCTACCAATATCGTTCAGATACTTATCCAGCGCAAGTGACTGCCTGGAGGTAATTTTGTTTGTAATTTTGAGTTGACGCATAAGTTATTTGATTTGGGTTTAGTTGAATATGTTATAGATTATTGTGTTTATGGTATAGTGTAAACTTAAAAAACAAATTAAAAGTTCAGTTTAAAATATTTTTTTGTAGCTCTGAGCATACAATAATAATATATAACTGACTGATTGTCAATATAAATATAATATTTTTTTTGATTTAAATAAATTTTAATGCGATTTGTATAAGTTTAATGATAAAAAACAAGGTCAAAAAAAAAGCTCGCATGTTTTGCATGCGAGCTTACTATATTATATACTAAGTATTAATCTTCTTGCTTAGGAGGTGTATCCTGTTGATCTCCGCGATCTCCACCTCTTCGGTCTCCACCACCTCTTCGGTCGTAACCTCCGCGGCGATCTCCACCACCTCTTCGGTCGTAACCTCCGCGGCGATCTCCACCCCTGCGGTCACGGTTTCCATATTCCCGTCTAGGTTCTTCTGGCATACCTTCAGGTCTTGGAAGTAATGCTTTTCTAGATAAACTAAACTTACCAGCACGTTCATCTACCTTAATCAGTTTGACTTTCACTTCATCTCCTTCTTTAAATACATCAGTTACTTTGTCAATCTTCGAATGAGAAATTTCAGAGATATGCAGTAATCCTGTTTTACCTTTGAAATCAACAAAAACTCCAAAATCAGCTAGTTTAGATACCACTGCATCATATACATCCCCTACAGAAGGAAGGAAAGTAATGTCATTGATTCTAGCTAAAGCAGCATCGATACTCGACTTATTAGCAGAAGAGATACTAACCTCTCCAAAGTCACCAACTTCTTCGATATTGATAACTGTTTCTGTCTCTTTCTGGATTTCTTGGATGATTTTTCCTCCAGGTCCGATAATCGCTCCAATGAATGATTTGTCTACTTTTAACTTAACCATACGTGGTGCGTGTGGTTTTAAGTCGGCAGCAGCTTCTGTAATACTTTCATCCATACATTCAAGGATATGGATACGACCTTGACGAGCTTGCTCGAGTGCCTTCTCTAGCAATTCATATGGCATACCGTCAACCTTGATATCCATTTGACAACCTGTGATACCATCTTTAGTACCGGTGATCTTAAAATCCATATCTCCAAGTGCATCCTCATCTCCAAGGATATCACTTAAAATCATGTTTTGATCTCCATCAGAAATCATACCCATTGCGATACCAGACACTGCCTTCTTGATTGGAACACCTGCATCCATCAAAGCCATAGAACCTGAACATACAGTTGCCATAGAGGAAGATCCATTACTTTCTAAGATATCTGAAACGATACGGATAGTGTAAGGGAAATCATCTCCAGGTAAAACCTGCTTTAAAGATCTAGCTGCAAGATTTGCGTGACCAACTTCTCTTCTACCTGGACCTCTCATTGGCTTGATCTCACCAACTGAAAGTGCAGGGAAGTTATAGTGAAGTATAAATTTGTCATAATGCTGATCCAAAGCGGTATCAATCATTTGCTCATCAAGCTTTGTACCTAAAGTAAGTGAGGCAAGTGCTTGAGTTTCACCTCTATTGAAAATAGACGAACCGTGGGTAGAAGGTAGGTAACCTACTTCTGTCCATATAGGTCTAATCTCATCAGATTTACGGCCATCTAAACGAACTGACTCATCTAACATAACCCTTCTGATAGTCTCTTTTTTCAAAGAATCAAAATAAGCTGAAAGCGTTGAACCGTGTTCAGCCATAAACTCCTCGCCTTTATCAGCCAGGATAGTTTCCTTCATAGCTTCTTTAATAGCTTTGAATTTATCCTTACGCTCCTTCTTTGCAGTCGGAGTGCGTGTAGCTTCTTTAATAGCTTCTTCCGAAGCAGCCTTTACTAAATTCATCAAATCCTCATCCTTAGAGGTATCAGGTAAAGGACGTTTGTTTTTTGCTTTATCACCAACGAGTTCAGCTAATTCATTCTGTATTGCAATCTGCTTCTTAATAACATCGTGACCCACTTTAATAGCTTCAATCAGCTCAATTTCTTGAGCTTCTTTCGCTTCCCCTTCTACCATCATTACATTATCCATAGTAGCAGCTACTATGATTTCAAGTGTAGACTCTAGTAATTGGGTGCGGGTAGGATTAATAACATATTGACCATCGATTTTTGCTACGCGCACCTCAGATATAGGCTCTGCAAAAGGAATATCAGATACCGCAATAGCAGCTGAAGCAGCTAATGCAGCATAAGCATCTGGTAATTCTTCTTTATCCGCGGATATTAGATTGATGATAATTTGTGTATCATTCATATACCCATCTGGGAATAGCGGACGTAAAGCACGATCTACTAGTCTAGACGTAAGTATTTCATAATCAGATAATCTAGCTTCTCTCTTGAAGAAGTTACCAGGAATTCTACCTGCTGCCGCAAATTTTTCTTGATAATCAACTGATAGTGGAAAGAATGATTGACCTTCTCTAATTTCTAAGGCCGATACTACGGAGGCGAAAAGCATGGTTTCGCCAACTCGAACTACTACAGATCCATCTGCCTGTGTAGCTAATTTTCCTGTTTCAATAGTGATGTCTCTTCCATCTTCTAATGTCATCGAAACAGTAGTAGGAATTTTTTTACCCATTTGAATTCAATGTTTTTTGCAGGATACATTTATCAACTGCATCTATTTATTTCTTCTCTTTTATTTACAACGCCAAATTAAGGAAATAATTCAATTAAAGCTCAAATATTACTCAATAAAAAGACGATAATGAAAAAAGCATTTCGATTGCTCGAAATGCTTTTAGTCTTATTTAGATCTGATCTGAAGTTTCGCGATCAGGTCACGATATTTTTGAATATCTTTTTTCTCCAAATAAGTAAGTAGTCTTCTTCTTTTACCTACTAATTGAAGTAGCGCTTTTCTGCAAGAATGATCCTTATGGTTAGAATTCAAGTGCTCAGAAAGACTTTTAATTCTGTAAGTGAACAATGCGATTTGCGCCTCAACAGATCCAGAGTTTTGCTCTGAACCCCCATACTCTGCGAAGATTTCTTGTTTCTTCTCTTTAGTTAAATATTCTGCCATATTAAGTTTTTTTGACCGTTAGTGATTACTAAAATCAGTTACAGCGCTGCAAAACTAATCAAATTCGAGGAAAAAATCATTATTTACCTCTGATTTTTATGTTTAGCTATTCTGTAAAGCTGCATTCAACTTAGGTACAACATCAAAAAGATCGCCAACAATTCCATAATCCGCAGCTTTAAAGAATGGTGCTTCTGGATCTTTATTAATTACAACGATTACTTTCGAGTTATTCACCCCTGCCAAATGTTGAATAGCTCCAGATATTCCTATTGCGAAATAAAGATTTGGACGGATAGCAATTCCAGTTTGACC
>CAXQNQ010000025.1:0-18608 GCA_964225135.1 Mesoflavibacter profundi | reverse complement strand
CCATCAGCATCTACTGTAATACTTAAATCACTAGGATTAGAAGAGAATGAAAACGTAACGGGAGTACAAACATCATAGGATGAAATATCATAAGTATTGGCATGGACTTCAACTTCAGTCTCGCCTCCAAGATCAATAATTAAATGGTCCTGTACTACAGCAACTGGACTTACATCATCTACTACCTCAACTAAGAAAGTTTGCGTATTCTGGTTATTACACCAATCCGAAACAGTAACCATACAATCATATACCCCTATTGGCCAACTAGATTGGTTTTCAAAAGGTAAATCATAAATCACAGTAATACTGTCTGAGCAGTCCTCTACCCCATTGATAGATATATCAACGAAAGCATCACAGGTGTTTGAATTAATAGAATAAACATAGTCTGTTGATTCAAATACAGGTGCTTCTGTATCCATTATCTCAATGACTTGAGTATGCGTTATTGCTGGCTCATCTGGGAAAGTACACCAATTAATTACAGACCAATTCCTAAAGATAGTCTTACAAGCACCTCCAGGGAACTCAAATACTTGATCAGTTACAGCAGTAGCAATTTGAAAACAAGAAGCATTTTGAATATCAGGCTGGCCCATATCATCTAAATCTACCCCAGTATCACAGTCGAGCACTATATCTTCTGGAAAAGTTACTGACCAATCCCCTGCTGGAACAACTTCTATTTCTTGCTGAATAGTATTGCCACTATTACCAAATTCATCTACTGAAAACCATGTTCTAGTTATGATACCTATACCACAATTATCTACTGCCCAGCTTACCTCTTCAGAAAGTTCAACAAAACAATTGTCATAATATTGAGGTATACCAAACGGCGCTAAAACACTCCAATCGGATTGTTCTAAAGCAGGTAAAATTGACTCATAATAGTCCAAACAAGTGATGGTATTGTTTTGTGGTGCAAATGCAACAGGTGGAATAAGATCTTCTACCATTATTAATACATTACACTGATTAGAATTTCCAAAACAATCTGTCAACCTTAATTGCACATCAATAGTATCCCCTACATGAGTACAATCAAAACTTAATGTCTCACTATAATTCAAACCATTGTCCTGTGAAGCATCAAATCCACTAATACAACAATTATCAAAACTTCCATCATCCAAATTAATCGCATCTACTAAGGCAATCCCCTGGTTGTTTAAAGCCACTTGTGTCAATTCATCGCAGATCATAGTTGGTGTAACATCATCAATAACTTCAATAAGTACTGACTCTTCTGAAACATTACCACACATATCTAATGCCTGAAATACTATTTCGTGCACGCCTAAACCTAGACCTGGTTCTGGAACAAGAGCTCCAGATGCAGCATCAATACCATTCAAATAAACAGCCTCTCCTACAGGAGTAATAACATATATTTCAAATGCATTGCATTCGTCTGTCACAAAAGGCGCCGGAATATATCCTAAAGAGTAACAACTAAAACTACCCGAGTTGCCATTTTCAGTTGCACTTAGTGTAAAGTTAGGCACAACAATGGTTGGAGCTTGAGTATCTCGTACTTCTATAATTTGAAAATTATCTTCCCCTGCAGTATTAGAGTTTATTATGGTCCCAGTACACCAATCTAATACGGTCCATGTTCTAAAAATTTTAAAACTATTTGCACAAGTAGGTATTACTTGATCGGAGTAAACATAAGAATAGTTACATTCAGTCAAAGACTCACCTTCTGTTGAACTAGGAACACCCGCACTTGCAGTAGATGCATCCGTTAAGGATTGATCCAAAGCATAAGCAGAGCATTCAATCAAAACATCATCTGGAAAGTCTATTTCATAATCGCGAATGATATAAATATCTTGAATGGCGGGTGCACTTTCATTGAATCCGGCATCCATACTTAACCAAGTTCTACGAACTAATTCGGTCTGATCATCACATATATTTTCATCAATAAACTGCTGCTGAATCATATGATAAGTAACCTCACTACAATTATCCACAGCAATTGGTGGAGGAACTTCATTGAAATCCATAAAACAACTTACTGTATCAGTCGTATAAATCTCTTGAAACACTGGAGGCAAAAAGTCATTGATAGTTACCTGGGTCCAATAGGATGCACAGGATAAAACATGAATAATATTAACTAATATGGTCTCGCCCATATGTTCCTGAATATCTTCATCCTCGATAACTTGTACACTGTTCGAGTACAAGGTATAATCATAATAACCTCCTAGTGGCAAATCCGCCTCAGTAGTTCCACTGGTTGGATTTTCTGCTATCATATCTATATTCCAATCTATAGCACAATTTGGTCCAACTGATATATTTATGTTATCATTTAGATTCAATAATTGACTATTCAAATAATCTAAACCAAACATTAATGGATCATCATCACCTCCGGTATCACCAGGAATATTATTCGAAGAAAAATGATATAAAAACCCACCGTCACTATGATCTAATAAAATTGAATTCCCACCTGGTGATAATCCTCCAAATAAAGAAGCTTGTATACCTGGTTGGCCTAAAAGACCTGGCGTGTTAGGATTAACCTCTACTCTCAATAGTATACTAATACTTTGATTCGGCAATAATGAATCTATAAAGCATAGATTCGATTGTGTTACCGCATCGAATGTATTATTTATTTCAAGGGAAGTAACATCTGTCAGATTATCCAAAACAGCTACACTTATAACATCAATAAGTGCATCACCTAATTGATTGGTGCTTCCCAATGGTAGGGAACAATCAATATCATAATAGGTGTTTGCTGTTGCGTTTTGCACTTGCAGTACGTACAATCTGTCCATATAACCACAACCCGCATTACTAGCAGCATCAACACCTGCAAGACCAATACTCAACGATGGATTTTGGGCAAAAAGTGGAAAAGAAAAGCAAAGAATAGCTAGATACAAACATGTACCTATACAGGCATTCGCCCATCTTGTAGGAAAAGTATTGCGCTTATTGCTCATAGTCGGTTTTGGAGTTAAACGGATTTATTTACCGCTTTACCTTACAATTATGAACCAAAAACAAATACTAATCAAGGTTTTAGGGTATCAGCACAGTATAGATCTAAATGAAAACGCCATTCTGTAAAATAGACTACTTTTTATCGGATCAAAGTAATAGCTCCTTTAAATAGCACCTCCTTTCCATTGATATACTCCATATTGGCAAAGAAAGTATAAACGCCCGAATCCAATGCTTTATCTCCAACCATACCATTCCAACCAAGCTCTTCAACACCTGGTTCAAAATTTATACGTCTAAATAAAAGCTGCCCATACCGGTCATATACTTCAAAAGACTTAACCAAGGCTGTATTTAAAGATTCAAATGGGTAGAAAAAGTCGTTAATACCATCATTGTTTGGACTAAATACATTAGGGAAAAATAAGTCTAGATCTTCCTGAACCTCTACATTAAGTTCCGCTCTTACCGAACAATTAGTAGAAGAATCGGTAGCAATTACGGTAAATAAGCTTGACTCTAATAATCCCAATTGTAGACTACCGCAATCAGTACAATTAATAATTTCGTTGTTCATATACCAATCCAAGCCTAAATCTGCAGGAAAAGGATTTGCAGTTAGCTGTAAGGATTCACCTAGCACAATAGATGAAGGTCCCTCCAAGGTAAGAGATATAGGATCTGGACTACTCACCTCGACAATATCTATCCATTGACACTTATTAGAGTCTTGCATAATTACCTCATATACACCTGGTGCAAGCATTCCAAAAGAATCCGCTTCTTGAAAAAAGAAACCATCAATAGAATATTCCATCATACCAGTTCCACCACTCAGGTATTCAACAAAAATACTCCCACCAAAGTCGGTAGCTGAACACTGAACATCTTTCCATGTTACTGTCGCCTCTAAAGAAGCAGGTTCTTGTAGCTCATACTCTAACATTAATTCGCAGCCCTTTTCATCAACTACCGTTAAACTGTAGGTCCCTGTGCTTAAATTTTCAATAGTAGCCATGTCTTGGCCTGAACTCCAGTTATATTGATAACCTTCATTTCCACCTATGATTACCGAAGTTAATACCCCGTTCTGATCTTCAAAACATTTAATTGGACTGATTTCTAAAATCTCACCGGACATTTCAAATAAAGGTTCATTAACCTCAGCAAACAACTCCTTACTACAGCCAAAGGCATCTGATACCACTACTGAATATACGCCGGCACCTATATCATTATTGTCAAAAGTCATAGGACCGTTTGACCAATTAAAAGACAAGGAATTATCGGTAGTAACATAAGCCAAAGCTCCATTTGAATCTCCTTTACAATCTACATCTGAAATTAATTGAATATCGCCATCAATAGAGTCTGGTTCTATAATTTCTATTTCAAAGACCGTATTACATCCTAGAAAATCGGTAACACTTAAATCAAAAACTCCAGCACATAAATTACTTTGTTCTGCCTGTGTTGATCCTGTTTCCCATGTATAAAAATAGGGCTGTACACCACCTGCAATAGCTACTTCTACTAATCCATCACACAATCCATAACAACTAATCGGCAATTCATTAGCGATGGTATAGGATAAGGAATCATTTTGATTGACTTCAATATCAAAATTAATAGAGCCATTAGTATCTGAAATGGTACAATTATATGTTCCTGCAAATAGATTTAATAGTTCAAAGCCAATATTATCAAAAGGTAACTGAAAGGATTCATTCACTCCATTGGGCCCTGTAATGAGCACATCATAAGGGAAGGCTCCATTAAATGCTGCTATATTAATGACACCTGAATTTACACCATAACATTCTACATCTTGAACATTCACCACAGGTACAATATCATTATTAAAGGGAGCGGTTATACAATCCGAAAGTGAACAACCAAAATCATCTGAAATAGTAAAACAATACTCATCCCCTCCTACCAAATCATCTCTTGTAAATGAGTTATTACCATCATCCCAACTGATTGTCAGATTGTTAGTACCCCCAGTACAGATTAATTCTATTTCTGCATCATCAATACCCAAAGCAGTAGCCTCTTGAATTTCAATTAAACTAAAATTTAAAGGCGGTAAGAAAAGTAAGGTGGATTCTAGAATAGAATCACATCCATTCGGCAATACAAAGGTATCGAGATAAACCCCCGAAGTAGTATAAATACTGCTACCAACATCAAATGACTCATACGAACAAAGTGTTTCTGTTTGAGTAAAGAATGTTGGAATAACCCCCGCATCATAAATATTTAAAGTAAAACATCCTTTCTGATTATCTGTTTCTCCATCTACTAATAACCAATACCTCGTATTGGGCTCTAAACAACTTCCAATCAATGCTTCATCGAAAGATGCAGCATCATAGGCAGTCTTTTCTAGCTGAAATGTACCAGAGCAGGTATTATCCGAAGAAGAAAATAGGGCTAACTCTATATCTAAAGGCTCTTTGATTGTATCTGTATAAGCCTCTACAACTACGTTCCCACTAGAAGGTGTTATGAAAGAATACCAAACTGTCCGTTCGGAGTCGAACAAAGGAACAGTGGGCTCTCCAGCGGTATCTGCACACCGATTGACCTGAATATCATTGGTGAAAACTTGTCCAGCCTCAGGAATTTGACCAAAGTCAAATGCATCGCATTTATCATCAGCAGCTACTGTTGCATCATAGGCTTCAATAGATAGGCCAAATATCCCTTGTAAAGTCTCTGGATCATCATTAACGCCATCAACTAGAATATAAAAGGTAGTATTCGGAGGAATACAATTGAAAATCATAGTCTCATCATACGCTGAGCCATCAAAATACTGCACGTAATAATCTAATACACCATCACATGCATCATTATCACTGAAAAATGAAGCTGTTTGAAAGCTTACAGGGTCACCTAGATCTTCTGGATCAGACCTTAAAATCACATCCATGTAGGGGGTCTCCTCAGGCCCAGTAGTAAAAGTAATCCAAATCCCATTATTGTTAAACCAACCCGTTAGTGGGTAGGTATCAATTTCTCCAATATTTGATGTACAATGATTGTGATAAATACCTTGATTGGCATCACCAATAGTATCTCCTATTAATACTATACCTAAATCAATAGCACCGCATATTTCGTCATAGGCAGGTATATCGGCTTGGAATCCTGCAATGGAGAACTCAATGCCTCCTTCAGATGCCCCACCAATAGGCAAATCTAAATTATGGAAGGTTTTTCCAAAGGTAGGAATCGGAAAATTCATACAAATCTCCTCTTGACACTCTCCTGAGACAAAGCAATATGAAAATCCATCAAATTCTAATGCGGTGAAGCAAATTTCAATGGAATCTGGAAGCATATCACCACAAGCATAAGATTGATCGTATTGAAGATTAGGCGCATTCAATTCGCAGAAGCCTGATGGAGCGTAATAAGCATAATTATCTCCGCCAATTTTCACTCCCCAAAGGTTATCAGGTCCTGAGTTATTGTCTGTGCAAGTGGTTTCAGAATTACCAGAAAGAACCTCCACCTTTACAAAGGATTGAGCCCATGCAGTAGATGCAAATAGACAACAAAAAAATAGGAGAGCTATATTTCTCATGCGAGTGTTTAAGAATTCCTTTTAAAATAATATAAACGCATAACTTCTCAAACTTATGATGAATGACTACATAATTTTTAACCCAAAAAGGCCATCAATGCACATTGATGGCCTTTTTGACAAATTAATAACGATGATTAATTACCGTAAGATAGTTATGTCTCCTTTTAGGATTAAGCCATTAGCAACATCCAATATCAAGACATAATAATAAGTTCCTTCTGGTAAATCATTGCCTTGATTATTTTGACCACTCCAATCATTCATGTACGGAGCTGCAGAATACACTACATCCCCCCATCTATTGAAGATTGTCATTTCATTATTCGGATATTTATCCAAGTTCGCACTCAATAAATCAAATATAAAGGCATCATTCAAGCCATCTTCATTTGGAGTAATAGCATTAGGAAAATCAGCATTCGGATCAATTGACCTATCAATCAAAATACTTAAGGTAGCAACACTACAAAGATCAGGACAATCTTCTATACAAATCTCATATGGCACCTCAATTTCTCCTGAAAACAGTAAAGAAGATGGAACATATTGTACTTCTGATCCATTTAAAGTGAATTCACCTGTTGTAGGCTCCTCAATAATATTCACCGTGTAAGTATATCCACTACTAATCAAATCATTATCTAACAAATCAAGATTACCAACCAAATTATCATCATTGATTTCTATTTCATCATCATTAGCTATAGGTTCTTCTAAAACCTCCACCTGAATGGTACTAGATGAATATTCAGGGCAATTAGCTGTAGATAGTATCCACTCTAAATTATATACGCCATTATCCAAATCGGATAATAGTAAAATTGCATCAGCAGGATCTGCAAGGCTAATACTTGGAGTAATAACCCATTGCCCAGTCACACCAGCTTGAGGAATATTCCCCTCAGCCTCAATCGTACCTACACTACAAGGATCACTGAAGTTAGATATATCGGCTAAATCTACTCCTATGATTTCAATAACTTCTGTTTCGTCCGTCGCCTCACAACCAGTTATATTATCCACCACCGTTAGCGTATAAATCCCTGGACAGTCGACTGTTGCGGTTTCATTATTAGTAGATAATACACATGGTCCTGACCAGGTATATGTCACATCATTGATAGATGAACCAACTAATTCAACTTCATCCGTTAAACAGTCAAATTCAACGTTTGAACCTGCCGTTACGGTTGGATTATCCGCAGGGATTACTACTGTTTCTGCCGTTTCCTCACAATCATTGTCTAAATTAGTTACCGTTAATACATAAGTGCCTAATTCAGTTGCACTAAAGTTTGCTTGATTAGAAACAACAGTATTATTTAAGCTCCACTCAAAATCAACATTTCCCGTAGGAGAAGAAGAAGTTAGTGCAGCCTCCTCTGGATCACAATTAAGTATAGCTGTTGGAGTAACATCTTCGACAACAGGTAAGTCAACATTCTCCACTATGGTAAATTGATCTTCAATGGAACAACCATTGATTGGATTCGTCACAATTACACTATAGTCACAAGGACCTGAAACAGTAATTTCATCTCCATTATCCACAATAATATCTGCTCCACATCCTAACTCTAGCCACTCATAGTTATAATCACCAGGATTTGATGCATCCGTTGCAACTTCTAGACTTGCTTCCGTAGTAGAACAAGTCCACTCGGTAATTGAAGAACTAATACCTTGAATAACTGGATCTTGCAAATCAGCTATAACTACGAAGGAATCAATACCAACACAACCATTTGCTAGATTAGTATATTGAATGTATGATGTACCGGCACAATCAATGACAGGCTGCAATTCGTTGGTAGCATCAATACAAGGACCTGCCCATATTATTTCAAATCCTTCATCAACAGAATCTAAAATGACATTTAACCCAATGTTTAATTCATCACTATAACAGGTAATAATACCAGCAGGATTTCCAGCGATAATATTTAAGTCAGACACTACTGATGCTATAGTATCTGCATCTATAGTTATAGATTCCGTAGAAGAACAACCCGTATTTGTATTAGTTACATTAAAGGTATATTCGCCAGGCGCATCAACTTCTGCAATTTGATTAATTTCCGATCCATTGATTACACTTGGACCTGTCCAAAGATAAGCTATATGCCCGCCTATCTCACTATCACTACCATCTATTTCAACCGCTGAAACTAAACAAGTTATTTCATCCAATCCAATCAATGCATTCAGCATAGGTGCTGCAGTAGAATCAGCAACGAAAATATCCTCTGAAGATTCACAATTATTAGATGTATTCAGTATCTCAATAGTATAGACATCTGCTGTGGATACATCCAATGTTAAGTCCGTTTCCGTTAATTCAGTTCCACCTTGTAGCCAAGTCACCTCAAAATCTGGACCAGAAGAAGACCCACTTGCATCAATAATAGATGTTGGATTGTCACAGTCAAGAGAAATAATGGTCTCCACATCTATAATTGGCAAATCGGTGTCTGCAGTTAGTACCAATGTATCTATACTTGAACAACCATTTACCGTATTAGACACCAAAATGGTGTATGTACCAGGGGCAGTTACCGTTTCAGCTGATATAGCGGTTGATCCAACCGTAGGTATGTTCTCCCCATTTGGGCCTGTCCACTCATAAGCAATATTTATACCAGCTTCAGATAAAGAACCATCTAATGTAGCAGAATTATTAATACAATCAATATTCAGATCACTTCCAGCCTCAGCCATTGGAATTACATCGTCTAGTACAACGACAATAGTATCTGTACTAACACAAGTATTATTACTATTTTCAATTTCTAATACATAGGTTCCTGGAACCGTAACGCTAATGTTTTCATCATTCTCTGTACCCGCATCTATCGAACCATCCACAGTCATCCAAGTATATGTAATAGCGTCATTATTATAATTACTTGAATTTTCACTAGATATTTCTACAAGCCCAACTACACAATTTAGTACTGAATCAGCATTTGCAAAAGATAACTCAGCAGCAGGGAAAACAACTGGACTCATGATTATGGTATCCGTTATGGTACACCCGGTATTATTATCTGTAACAGCTAACATGTACTCACCTGGCCCAAATACCTGAGTTACCAGCACATCTGTTGGGAAAACATTATTCGTAGGACCTAAATCAGTCCATTCATAAGTATAATTAGCTCCAACGGAGGATCCTGAGCCATCTAGTGTCCCAAATGGACTATCACAAGGAAGTGTATCATCCATGCCAGCATCTACAACCGGAGCAGAACTATTTAATCCAATACTAAGATCAAAAGATGCATCTAAATTAGGATTTAAGGCATCCTGTAAAACTAATGTATAGTTTCCAGGTGGCGCATCAACTAAATCTTCATCTACCGAAATTAATACCCCATCAGCATCATACCAGAAATAGTTAAAGTTTCCAGTACCACCAATAGCATCGATCATAATAGCTCCATCTGCAACATCAATACATGATGCACCTGTAACAAATGCCTCATTTAGTATGACAAACTGCTGGATACAGGCTAAGCCTGAACTAACATTTATTCCAATATTATTTAATGGCGAAAAAGCTGAATATGCTCCAATCGGTTCGAAGGTGCTTGTTATAATGATATCTGAACAATCTCCACTACCACCTATAGGGTTAAAGCAAAGACTAAAAATACTAGAGTTATTAGCTAAGGAATTACCAAAGGCGCTAATAGTATTCCAATCCACTGTCATAAACCCATTACTAGCATTTACATCCGAATAACTATCGGTATCAAAATTCGGTAGATTCCCAGGATTCTGCAGTTCAACATAGTCTAATACAGTATTATCCCATTCGACTGTAAATGTTAGTTCAGCTAAACTCACAAAATTTACAACTTCAAAGTCTACACAAACCAGGTCACCTGGCAATCCATTTCCACTACCAATATTTATAGCTAAAGCATTTGGATTATCCATACAAACTTCTCCAGCTTGTCCATTGATATCAACCGAGAATCCATTAGATTCAGTCGTAATTACCTCTTGAATACATGGAAACTGTGGGAATGAAATCTCTGAACAATTGAATGGCCCTCCAATAGCATCGAAGCACACTTCAAACAAAGTAGAACCATCCGGAAGTGATTCAGGAGTTCCTCCTCCATCCCAAGACAAACACAATCCACCAAAAGACTGGAATGATTCGTCAAAAGTTATACCAGGAATAGCTACATTCTGTGTATTAGAATAGGATAAAATAGAATTATCCCAGGCAACACTGAATTCCATTTCCTCGATATTCTCAAAATCTTGAACCGTGATTGGAACACATATTTGATCACCTGGATCAACAACAAAATCAGCAGTTGATAAGGTAATACCATTAGGCTCGCAAATCTCTACTAAACTATTTTGTGAATTCACTCCTAAATTATCCGAGCCGTTACAATTATCCAAAACGTTTATTGGCTCAAGACTTCCAGAAATAAATATACTGGAGTTTACACCACCTTCACCTACAGAAGTAAAATCTATACAAATCAAATCAACCCCATCGGCTAAAGTTTGCCCACTACAAGTAGGATCTTGCCAGGTTACTCCTAAAAGGCCTTGCCCCATTTGCCCAGTTGATAATTGGCCAATTCCCAAACCTGCTAATCCAGCAGGTAAAGAGACATCAGCAGCATTAGCAGAAATCACATTTGAATTCCAATTAATCGTAAAATCCACCACCTCTAAATCATTGAAATTAGATACCTCCGTACAAATGGTAAATGATTCTCCAGGATTTACACATTGACTAGGTTCAAAAATAGTAAGCCCTAGACCATTGGGATTGTTACAGTTAACTGAAATCGTACCCTCCCCATCTAAATATCCAATATCTTGACCTGGATCTTCTAAATTTGTAACCTCTACAGGGGTAGGATCAGATTGAATTTCTATGATTGTATTATCCCCACAGGTTCCAATAACATCAAAACAAATTTGAGTAAATGCTGTGCCATCGGGTAAGGTAACCCCTTGTGTTAATGGATCATTCCAAGTAAAAAGCAAGGTTTCCGTTGCAGGGTTATAATTAAATGCAGATGAGCTGATACCAGGCAAATTAAAGCCATTAACAGATACAAATTGTAAGACATTAGCATCCCATCCTATCGAATATTGCATAGATACAATATCCTCAAAATCACTAAGCTCAAATTCTACACAGAATTGTTCAGATTCATTGACATTTACATCAGGAACATTGATAGTAATAGGTTGATTATCGACAGCTACAAATACCGGGTCATCCAAAAACAATCCAATACTTGAACAAATTCTTTGTACATAATAATTGTACTCTATATCTAGTGGATCATCAATAACAAAAATTTCAGTATATCCATTTACCGCTGTAAAGTTAAGGGTAGATAATAATACACCATCAGGTAAAGTAACCGGCGATGCATCACAGTCTGGATCTGGAGCACATTCAACAACTAATCGGTTTGGTGTTGAACTATCAACAGAACAACCCGCACCAATATTGACAGCAGGATTAAATGTAGCAGAATTGTAAGTCAATACATCAGAATCATAGTCTAATGTAAAGCGTATGACTTGAATATCAGTAAAATCGTTAGTAGTTATATCTAAGGTTACATTATCACCTTCATTAACCAATTGAAAAGTTGGTTGAATAAATATAGATGGTTGTGCAGCGATCTGATTTAGTCCGATACAAAAGAAGCACAACGCAAATATTATTATTATTTTATTCATTGCTAGGAGGAAATTTTTTTGTTCTAAAAGAGCTTTTAAGGGTCACAATTATCGTTCTAAAGAATATACCACATTGATCTCATGTACAGAACCAGCCTCAGGGCCATAGGCAGCAAAAGAAGTTCCATAACCATAACCAATACGCATAATGTTATCATATCCTGGCTGACCAATGATCACTCCAGCCTCCACATGGAAGTTACCAGACATGGCCACACCAGCACCAATCCAAAAGTTTTCAGGAAGTTGGTATCGCAAGTTAAAATCTATACTAGTAGGAACATTTTCGGCATATCTAACCCATACCGATGGTTGTACATAACTTCCTTCTCTGAGGAATTTGTAAAAGCCAAATGTTCCGTATATGTGCCTAACTCTAGTCAAATCGAATTGACCGTCAGCTCCTCTAAAGCTTAAATCTAAACCTAGTACTTGAGGCATAGAAGCACCTGCATATATGTATGAATCGTCAAAAAGACCTCTAACGTCCAATCGCTTGTATGCAAAAATACCTGCACCCACATCAGGAGCCCATTGTGCAAAATCAGACATACCTAAAAAATCTCCTTGATCTCTCAGTGTAATCTGTGAAGCATCTACCCTGTATTGCACCATTCCTGCTGTTAAGCCGATGGAAATACCTCCGTAGTATGGATCTCCACTAATGATACCACCTATTCTACCATAAATACCAGTAAAACCTGTAGGACCTGTAACATCCGAGAAGAGCGATCCTCCTGTGGTTACATTAAATCCATTTCCGCCCGTACTCATATAATCTCCAGAAAAAATGGTCGTAGTTGGATTTCCTTCTAACTCAGTCCATTGGGATCTGTATTTTCCTGAAAAAGAAACATTTTGTTCAAAGGCTAAATAATCAGAATTGACAGCAGCAGGATTAATCAGTGTTAAATTGTCCTGATACTGTGTAAACATAGGTAACTGTTGTGCTTTGAGGGAAAAGCAAGTCAAAACAGCTGCAAGTAAAGCATAGTTCCTTAACATGGGATTCCTATTTTAATTGGCTTCAAAATTAATAAAATTAACAAAAGCCGGCGATTTTGAACCTGAATTCAAAGTCATGTAATCGGCAAGTAAATCACCTTCAACGGCTTAAGGGTAAAATAAATTGAAATATTAAAAAGCGCCTTATTAAGCGCCGAACAAATATAACAACTTTTAATATTTAAACGACAAACAATCAGGTGAACTTGCATTAATTTTTTGTTTGTCACCTTAATATACTGCTTTTTAGAACCCAGAAGCTATACCCTAAAATATTGATATTAGAGATTTAACAAAAAAAAATGGTTGCGATTGCAACCATTTTAATCAAGAACAAATATTATAAAATGCTCTAATCAATTCCTATTGTAACTTGTTCATATCGCGAACAAGAATCTTTCCTCTGTTGAAGTGGATCAAATCATGTCTCTTCAAATCGTTCAATACCAAAGTCACTGTTTGACGAGAAGTACATGTGATATTTGCCATATCCTGGTGAGTCAAAGAGTGTCTAAATAACCACTCTACACCTATTCTTCTACCGTGATCCTCAATAGACTGCTTAATGAAGTCTATAATACGAGTTCTAGCATCTTTAAAGATTAATGACTCTAACTTATTTTCTGCATTCATCAAACGAGTTCCAAATAACTGCATCACTTTATCATATAATGCGATGTTTGACTTTTTCAATGTGTTGAAGTCCTCTAACTTCATTACATAATATTCTACCTCATCCTTAAGAGCTCTTGCGAAATCAATACGCTTCTCCTCACCTACTAAAGACAACTCTCCAAACATTCTACCTGGGTGAACCAAGCTTTTAATCACTTCTTTACCATCCTCCAAAGAGTGCGTACCAATCTTAACTGTACCTTTTACAAGGAAGTATAAAGAATCAGATGCATCATCTGGGAAATAAATGAAATCATGACGTCTTTTACGCTTTAATTCCATCATGCTAATAGCTTTCTCTTGCTCTTCCGGTGTTAAAACACTGAATAATGGGAAGTTTTGTAAATCGATGTTTTTTGCTGTACTCATTTTGTGTTGTTTGGGTGGTCATAAGACCTGTTTAAAAAATTGTGTTGTTTGGGTGGTCATAAGACCTGTTAAAAAATTTTAGGGATGTTTAGTCTTTGTGAAGTGGGTTATCAGTGTAGTTAAAATATCCTATCGCATACAACTTATAGATAACTCGCCCCACTTTGACTGATCTCCCTGATTAAAAAATTAATCAGTAAGTCAAATTATATTCAATAACCATCGTAAACCATAGATTTACAATTGGAAAAATTCCTTAAAATAAAGTAGATAAGCTAAGAGAACCCTTTTTTAATAAGGGTGTGGTGATAATGATTTTTGAGCTAAGGGACAGAGCTTAATAAATCCGGGGAGGATACTCTGTTGTGTTTTAGATACTAAAAGAGATCAATTTTGTAATTGATAAGACTAAGATAAGATGATAATTTTATAAATACAAGTTTATCATATTATTTTTTTTAATAATTTGTTGATTTTCAGGTAAAAACCCCGACAAAATCGAGCGTTTTTTTGGTCTTTTTAAACACTAAACTCTTTTAAACATTAGGTTTTTCAGTTTTTTGCAGTCTAGTAGACGTTTATGAAAAAAAGTTTTACAATTGACATAAAAAATGTAAATGAGTAGTCATGTTAAGCCGACAAATGGCATCAAAATTGATTACTGGAATACATACTATTATAAACTTTTTACATCTATCCGATGCGTCCTTATTATAGCACAGAGATAAATAAATTGTTCTAACACATAGATATTATTGGTTTTCAACTATTTAATCACAATAAGTTTTGGCAAAAAAAACATACTCCAGTAATAAAAGTTAGCAATTCTATTATTTCGTGTTGTATTTTTCTATTTTCGATACTTATATTCAGTACAATTGATTTAAACTTGATAAAAATACTGCAATGAAAAGAATACTCTCACTAATAGGTGCATGTGCACTTTTACCATTGAGCATTTTCGCCCAGTCTGCTGACGGTGATAAGGGAATCGCTGATAAAATTAATGAAATAGTTCAGCCAGCAACCAATTTGGTTGAGACCATTGTGTTCTACCCTATCCCAGGAACCTCAGGTGATAATTCCTTTCCTATAGTTGTATTATTCTTATTAATTGCAGCTACTTTCTTTACCTTTTATTACAAATTCATAAACATCCGAGGGTTTAAACTAGCCATAGATACGGTAAGAGGTAAGTATACTAAAAAGGGTGAAGAAGGAGAAGTTTCACACTTCCAAGCATTAACAGCTGCATTAAGTGGTACAGTGGGCTTAGGAAATATTGCAGGAGTTGCTGTTGCCATTTCATTAGGTGGACCAGGAGCTACTTTTTGGATGATCATTGCTGGTCTATTGGGTATGTCTTCCAAATTTGTTGAATGTACACTAGGTGTGAAATATAGAGATATAGGTCCTGATGGCACTGTATACGGAGGTCCTATGTATTACCTGACTAAGGGACTGGGCGAATCCAATATGAAAGCATTGGGTAAAGCTTTAGCAGTATTCTTCGCCATTATGTGTATTGGTGGTTCTTTTGGTGGTGGAAATATGTTCCAAGCCAATCAAGCTGCAGCTCAATTTACTCAACAATTGGGCCTGGAAGGTGGAAATAGTTCTTTCATCTTTGGTCTAATCGTAGCAGCTTTAGTAGCTATAGTAATTATTGGTGGGATTAAAAGAATCGGTTCAGTAACAGAAAAGGTGGTTCCATTTATGGTAGGTATCTATCTATTAGCAGCTTTATTCGTGATTGGTGCCAATATCTCTTATGTTCCCACTGCATTCGGCGAAATATTCAAAGGCGCATTTACGCCAATGGGTATAACTGGTGGTTTTATCGGCGTTTTAATTCAAGGGTTTAGACGAGCAGCATTCTCCAATGAAGCTGGTGTAGGTTCAGCTGCTATTGCACACTCTGCAGTAAAAACAAAGCAACCTGCCTCTGAAGGAGTTGTGGCCTTATTAGAACCATTTATTGATACCGTTGTGGTTTGTACGATTACCGCTTTAGTAATCATTATTGCTAACGGCGATGGTTCCATCATGGAATACGGGCAAAAAGCAAGTGGGGTAATCGAGACATCTAAAGCCTTTGCAACTGTAATACCTTGGTTCCCAATTATTTTGACTGTAGCAGTAGTCCTTTTCGCTTTCTCCACCATGCTATCTTGGTCTTATTATGGCCTTCAAGCTTGGATGTACTTATTTGGAAGAAGTAAAACGGCTGAGTATTCATACAAAATCTTGTTCTGCGTCATGGTAGTTATTGGATCATCTGTTTCACTAGGTGCCGTAATTGCCTTCTCAGATGCCATGATCTTTGCGATGTCTGTTCCAAACCTAATTGGACTAATCATCATGCGTAAGCGCGTAAAAGAAGAATTGCAGAAATACTACGCCTACATCAAAAACTTTAGCAACTAATCTAACTTAGATATATCTTAAAGGGGAATAGCTGTAGGGCTATTCCCCTTTTAAATGTATAATATGCGTTACTTAATAATTCTATTCGCTTTTATCTTCCATGCTAAAGCTTCAGCACAACTAGCGTATGAACTTCAGCCAGAGGAATCACATTTTATACTACTTATACCTAATGATAAAATGGCCTTGAGTCTGGAGTTAGCCACTGAAGTGTCTAAATACAATGCATTATATCACTTGAATGATCAACTGATTGTGAAGCGATACAAAATGGATTACCTCTCCTCTAAAGGCACTATTTGTATTAGTGGTTTTAATAACCTCGATATAGCCCAAAAATATTGGGCTCAGGTGCTAGAAAGAAGTCCAGACTTCAACAAAGGAGATATGATTCAATACGCCTGGCCTATTTCCACAAGTAATTTTAATACCCTTATCCAAAACAAAGCCAAGCAGGGCTACCTAAATTTCATGAACCAAAACGGGTTCTAATTACATAATGAAACCACCTTTTGGACTAATTTAGGGTGTTTCACTAACCTAAAATGCCCAAAGCCTTTAGTTACCCACAAACTAGACGAAGAGAAGTCGTTTTGAACCTGTCTAGCGCGATCTAGGCTTACTAAATTATCATCCTCATCATGGAAAAAATCAACTTGATCAATTTCAAATGCAGGAATTAATTTGCTCAGCTCTAGCTCCTCAATACTTTCCACTTTGAAATGATAAAAACATTTCTCTATAAATAGAGCTTTTACTTTGCCTTTTAGTCCCATCAACGCAATGGCATTGTATAAAATATTTTTAAACGATTCTGGTGCAGCTATACCAACCATTTGCTTGATTTGCTTTTTTGGATTTAGCATACTGTTGTAATATATCCATGCTGCATTTCCAATACTATGCGCTATTACAGTATCTATACCAGGGTACTTTATTTCAATAACATCAATAACCTCTGCATAAAGTCGTACCGAACATTCCCCACCAGAAGACTCTCCATGTGCTGGAGCATCAAATGCTATCACTTGTCGACCCTGATCCAATAATCCAGGAACAAAACCTCTTAAAGCAGTTCCTCTACTCTGCCAACCATGAAGCAATAAAGTTTTACGGGGACCATCCCCCCAAGTATACACCCTAATCTGTTGGCCATTTACTTGAATAGTTGAACGCTGGGCGGAATCTACTAAGGCATCTGATCTTTTATGTACTGCCTTAGGACCAGGGGCTGAAAATATTCGCATAGCCAACTTTGCAGAGAGCTGAGGTATTAGTCTACCTATTGTTCCAAAGTATAGCCTAGTAAGTAGCACTAATATCTTAGGTAATTGATTCAATTCATTCTTTTGAAAAGGGGCCGAATGATTTTCAATAAAATAGTTGGATACAGTTTTGTTGACCACTGGTTATATAATCTATCAGTAAATAATTTTCAGCATCTAGAACAATTGAAGATTGTTTTAGATTATCACAAAAGTAAAAATTCTTTTAAGACCTAGAGATTTGTATTTTAGAATATGGAAACCGTTTACTTACAACTTGGCTCAAACTTGGGTGATCGTGCTGCATGGATGCATCGAGCAATAGATCTAATTGGTCAGCAGTTTGGTGGGATAAAACTGAAGTCAAGTGTATATGAGACGGCAGCCTGGGGCGTTCAAAATCAGCAAGATTTCTTAAACCAAGTTATTCAAATTCACACATCACTTACACCCTTACAAATTTTGCAACAATGTCAAGCTATTGAAATAGAACTTGGAAGAACTAGAACGGAGCATTGGGGGGCTCGAACTATGGATATTGACATTTTATTTATCTCAGA
>CAXQNQ010000024.1:0-3721 GCA_964225135.1 Mesoflavibacter profundi | reverse complement strand
GAAATAAAAATTATCTTTGCGCATGATTGCTTTGAGCCATTAGATTATTCCATATATGATTTATCTGGTGCCGAAATTGTTCAGGGTGAAATAACACCTGTTTTGCTAACTGCAAACCAATACGAGGTAACCATTTCAAACCACTTTGCAGCAGGAATTTATGTCTTAAAGTTATCGAACGGACAGCGCTTTGAAGTTTCAAAACTAGTAGTCCAATAATTGAGTGGAAGACAGGTAACTATTTTGGAAAAAACTTAAACAAAAAGTTTCTCTTGGATAAAATTTACCCTATCTTTGCACTCGCGTTAACGATATTGGCCTCGTGGCGCAACTGGATAGCGCATCTGATTACGGCTCAGAAGGTTGCAGGTTCGAATCCTGCCGAGGTCACTTAAAATTATTTATTTACAGAGGAGGTGAGTTTTTTCCTTCTCAGCTGTACGAAAAAGAATTTACGATGTCAAAGGTATGTCAGCTATCGGGGAAACGTCCTATCACAGGAAATAATGTTTCGCACTCGAACAGAAAAACGAAGCGTCGTTTTGAGCCAAATTTACACTCAAAGCGTTATTATATTCCTGAGATGGATAAGTGGGTAACACTTAAGGTATCAGCTCATGCGATGAGATCTATCAATAAACTAGGTGTCTTAGAATACCTTAAGAAATTGGAGATGAAAGGCGTTGATACTGGTGTTCGTTTAGATAAACTATAAAACAAGAAGCACTATGGCAAAGAAGAGTAAAGGAAATAGATTGCAGATCATTTTAGAGTGTACTGAGCATAAAGCTTCAGGAATGCCTGGTACTTCTCGTTATGTATCGCAAAAGAATCGTAAGAATACTCCAGACAGATTGGAACTTAAGAAATATAATCCAATCTTAAAGAAATATACGGTTCATAAAGAAATTAAGTAATCAAAGGCCTTATTGGCTTAAAAATATTTTATCATGGCAAAGGTATCAAAGAACGCCCGTGTAGCACAACGTGCAGCCAATGCAGGATCTGGTCGTGATCATGTAAAAGTGGTTAAGGCTATTAAAAACCCTGAAACGGGTAAATATTCTTACGAGAAGAAAATTATTCACAAAGACGAGGTTAAAGCTTTCTTTGCTAAAAAGTAATCCTTCTTTGGAATTTATAAAAAAGGGCTTTTGCAACTATGCACAAGCCCTTTTTTTGTTTTTCATCGGTTCTATCAATGAATTAGACCATTTTTGCTTGATTAATACGGTGCCTTTCTTATTTTTGATTCATCAATACACGGTGTAAAGTAATTATCACATGAGCTTTTTTAAAAAGTTTTTTTCTAAGGAAAAAGAACAAGACCTAGACAAGGGTCTAGAAAAAACTAAATCTAACTTCTTAGACAAATTATCTAGGGCAGTAGCCGGTAAATCAAAAGTCGATGAAGAAGTTTTGGACGAACTAGAGCACATCCTTATCTCCTCAGACGTAGGATTAGATACCACCGTAAAAATCATTGAACGCATTGAACAACGAGTTGCAAGAGATAAATTTATATCCACTTCAGAGCTAGATTTTATTCTAAAAGATGAAATCGTTCAACTACTTGCTGAGAATGAATCGGAGCAAATCGAAGATTTTGCCCTTAACTCTAGTCATAAACCTCATGTAATTATGGTTGTGGGTGTAAATGGAGTTGGGAAAACCACAACCATTGGGAAACTAGCCAATCAGTATAATAAGCAAGGTAAAAAAGTGCTCCTGGGAGCTGCTGATACCTTACGTGCAGCTGCAGTTGATCAATTAGAAATATGGTCCAAAAGAGTAGGATGTGGATTCTTCAGTAAAGGCATGAATACCGATCCAGCAGCAGTGGCCTATGAAGCCATGAAAAAAGGATTGGATGAAAATTATGATGTAGTTATCATCGATACTGCAGGTAGACTCCACACCAATTTCAATTTGATGCGGGAGCTCAGCAAAATAAAAACTTCCGTCACCAAGAATATGGAAACTGCACCCCATGAAGTATTATTGGTATTAGACGCGACAACAGGGCAAAATGCCATAGAGCAAGCTACCAAATTTACCGAGGCTACCGAGGTAAGTGCACTAGCATTAACAAAACTTGATGGAACGGCCAAAGGTGGCGTAGCCATTGGAATAACAGATCAATTCAAAATTCCAATTAAATACATTGGTGAAGGAGAAGGATTAGAACAGCTCCAAATATTTAATAAACAAGCTTTCGTTGATTCCATTTTCAAGAAATAAAAAAGTCCCGAATAATCGGGACTTTTTTATTTTCCTTTTCCTTGAATAACCACTAGTATAGTGTAAAACATGATCTTAAAGTCCAAGGCCAAGGACATGTTTTCGATATACAAAATATCAAATTTAAGCCTTTGGAGCATCTCTTCTAAATTAGACGCATAACCATATTTCACTTGCCCCCAGGAGGTTATACCAGGCCTAACCTTTAATAAATGCTTATAGTGTGGAGCCTTCTCCATGATTTGATCAATGTAGTATTTGCGTTCTGGTCTTGGCCCAACTAAAGACATTTCTCCAATCAGCACATTCCAAAATTGAGGTAACTCATCAAATCGCCACTTGCGCATCTTAGCCCCCCAAGGTGTACATCTCGGATCATCATCGTGCGATAATTGTGGACCCTGTTCCTCTGCATCTATATACATAGAACGGAATTTTATAATCTTAAAGGGCTTTCCATTTACACCAACACGTTCTTGAAAGAAAAAAATTGGCCCCTTGGAGGACAGCCTCACCCTTATTGCTATAAAAGCATATAATGGAGCTAACAAAATCAGCATAAACATAGAAGCAAACAGATCAATTCCTCGCTTGACTAATACTTGCCAACGTACCATCAGCCCTTGTTCAATTTCAATAAGCACTGCTCCAAAAACCGAATTCATCTTAACCGTACCTAGAAGAATATCGTACATATCTGGTATGATCTTTACTAAGATTTGGTCTGAAAAATCAAATAGTACATTAAGGATATGTTGGACCTTCCCATGTTCGGATGTTTCAACCGCAATAATCACTTCTTCCACCTCATGGTCAACAATCACTTGCTCTAGGTCCTTAATCTTTCCTAAACTTGGAAGATAGTTTGATAGATAGTTTGTTGAATGACCATTGGAATCAATGAAACCAATGAACTGATACCCAAGGCGCTTAGATCGACTAGATACTTCCTCATAAAGCTCTACTGCCTTTTGATCTCCACCAATTATGATCGTCCTAAAAGAGATTATTCCAGCCTTTAACCTTCTACTTGCCCAAGTTAGAATAATCAATCGGACAGAAATAGTAATCAAAAATTGTAAGGAGAATAATGTGAAGAAAGAAGCATAGTAAGTTGTGTAATCTTTTACTATATCATCTAGCACTAAAGTAAAAAACAAGAATAACACACCAGACAAGGACAAAAAGAATGTTCTAGCTAAAGTAGCAAGTCTTGAAATCCTATAAATATCTTTGTATCTATCAAAGAAGCTGTAGAAAAGAATCCAAGCTAGAGGTACTAGAAAAAGTCCTTTATAAAAATTACTGTCTTGGGTGATTTCGGTAATATCTAAATGGCTACTTTCTATTGATTTTCGATAAAAAAAGAAACAGGCCCACGCAAGCATAGCAGACAGGTAGTCACAACACTTATACAATAGTGTATCTAATTGCCTTTTTCTTTTTATCAAATTCATTAATAATTGACCTAGTTAGTAGC
>CAXQNQ010000023.1:0-3405 GCA_964225135.1 Mesoflavibacter profundi | reverse complement strand
ATGTGGAATCTAAGTCCTTCGCAGATATAGAAAAGGAATTAAAAGCACTAGCAGGTAAAGCTCGTTCTGGAAAATTAACTTTGGAGGAGATGACAGGAGGAACCTTTACAATCACTAATGGAGGTGTATTTGGTTCTATGATGAGTACGCCTATCATCAATGAGCCTCAATCTGCTATCCTAGGTATGCACACGATACAACAGAGACCCGTCGCAGTCGATGGGGAGGTTGTTATCAGACCTATGATGTACTTAGCACTTTCTTATGATCACAGAATAATAGACGGAAGTACCTCTGTTACCTTCTTGGTAAAAGTGAAGGAGCTTCTGCAAGATCCAGTAACTTTATTTATGGATCTATAAATAAAAAAGGCCCGATGCGTATCGGGCCTTTTTTTTAGAACAAACTTTCAATGACTTGTTCTTCTGTAATGCGTTCAGCCTCCGCTTGGAAGTTACGAACAATTCTATGTCTCAAAACATACTTCGCTACTGCTTGTACATCTGAAATATCTGGTGAATACTTTCCACGAATGGCAGCATGACATTTCGCTCCAATAACTAAATATTGCGAGGCTCTAGGTCCTGCTCCCCAAGAAATGTACTTATTAACCATTTCCGTTGCATGAGCACTTCCAGGCCTTGTTTTTACTACTAAACCAACCGCATATTCCATTACATTATCTGAAACAGGAATTTTACGAATCAACTGCTGATAATACATGATTTGCTTGGCGTTTAATACTGAACTTGGCTTATCTCCACTAAGTCCTGTAGTACCTTTAACTACCTGAATTTCTTCTTCATAACTTGGGTAATCCAAAGGAATATTAAACATGAAGCGATCCAGTTGGGCCTCAGGTAACGGATAAGTACCCTCTTGTTCGATTGGGTTTTGCGTAGCTAACACAAAGAAAGGTTCTGGAAGTATATGACGTACACCTGAAACCGTTACACTTCGCTCTTGCATAGCCTCTAATAAAGCAGCCTGAGTCTTAGGAGGTGTCCGGTTGATCTCATCCGCCAGAACGATATTGGCAAATACAGGTCCTTGGTTAAATTTAAATTGACGATCATCACCTAATACTTCTGAACCCATAATATCAGAAGGCATTAAATCCGGAGTAAACTGAATACGCTTAAAGTCTAAATCGAGAACTTCAGAGATGGTACTGACAAGAAGTGTTTTGGCCAAACCCGGCACACCCACTAATAAACTATGTCCATTACTAATCAAGGAAATAATTACAGCTTCTACCACTGCCTCTTGACCAACAATTCTCTTTCCTATCTCTTCCTTGAGCCGCTGAAAGTCCTTCGCGAGGCCATCAATAGCGGCTGAATCTGATGCGTATGTTGTTTCCATAAAGGTGATATCGTTTTACTATAGTAATTTATTCTGAACGAGAAAAAAGGTGCTGTATTATAGCAACTCCCACTCTGCGCCGTCTTTACTGTCTTTAATTTGAACGCCAGCCTCTTTTAAGCTGTCTCTGATTTTATCGGATGTTGCCCAATCTTTATCCGCTCTAGCTTGTTTGCGCATATCAATAACTAACTCCATTACACCACCAAGTGCTTTAGCACCGGTAGAACTTCCCGCTTCAGCTTGATCTTCTAAGCCAAAAATATCAAAAATAAAGGCATGGAAACAAGCTTTTAAGTCTGCTAAAGCAGCAGCTCCCACTTGATCCATCTTAATTTTACCTTCTTTCAAAGAGTTAATCTTCGGTACAATTTCAAATAACCTTGCTAAGGCCTTTGGAGTATTGAAATCGTCATTCATTTCAGCAAACGCGGCCTGTATGGCATCCCTAATATCGGCATCTAAAGCACCCGACTCTGTAGTGGATTGAAGACTGTGCAGTGCTCTATTGGCATCCATCAAACGCTTAAACCCTTTCTCTGCAGCTAATAAAGCTTCATTTGTTAAATCAAGCGTACTCCTGTAATGTGACTGAATCATAAAGAATCGAATCACCATAGGATGGAACCCTTTAGAAATATGAGGACTATCCCCTGTGATCAATTCAGTAGGCGTAATGGAGTTGCCATCACTCTTAGACATCTTTTTTCCATTCATCAATAACATGTTGGTATGTAACCAGTACTTGGCAGGTGCGCAAGAACATGCTCCAATGTTTTGAGCGATCTCGTTTTCATGATGGGGAAATTTTAAGTCATTTCCTCCTCCATGAATATCAAAATGTTTTCCTAAATACTTGGTGCTCATAGCCGAACACTCGAGGTGCCAACCTGGAAAGCCCACCGACCAAGGTGAATTCCAACGCATCAAGTGATTCTCATCTGCCTTAATCCAAATGGCAAAATCAGAAGGATGTTCTTTCTCCGATTGATTCTTTAAATCCGAACGTGTTTCAGATAATAGGTCCTCGATCTTTCTTCCAGATAATTCACCATAGCCTTTACCCTCTTCAACTAACTTTCTGGTATTGAAATAGACAGAACCATTTTTCACATAACCGTATCCATTATCAATGATATCTTGAACCATCTCAATTTGTTCCAGAATATGACCAGTTGCTCTAGGCTCAATGCTTGGGCTTTTAGTATTGAAAAGACGCATCATATCATGAAAACCTACCGTGTATTTCTGAGCCACTTCCATGGGCTCCAATTGTTCAAGACGCGCTTTTTTAGCCATTTTGTCTTCAGCACCTGTATCAACATCACCAACTAAGTGTCCCACATCGGTAATATTTCGAACATACCTAATCTTATATCCAAGATGTAATAGATATCTATACAGGGTATCAAAATTCACGAAAGTTAAACAATTGCCTAGGTGCACATCACTGTATACTGTTGGTCCACAAACGTACATACCAATGAATCCCGCTGTTAGGGGCTCAAACAATTCCTTCTTTCCTGTCATGCTATTATAGACATGCAAAGACTGTTCCATGAATATGATCTTTAGGTCTTAAAAAATGAATAGATACAAATGTAAACAATATCAATACAATCATTCTACCTGTACAGTTGAAAAAATAGCAAAATGATCAGAAAATGTTGGCTGTAGTCGTTTGTACTCAAGTTGTTCAAACTGTTTATCAGCAAGAATGTAATCAATTCGCAAAGCTGGAATGACTCCGTTATACGTAGTTCCTATACCTGATCCTCGTTCTACAAAGCCATCTTGAAGTTTACCACTATCCATCAGATGCTTATACACATAGGACATAGGTTGATCATTAAAGTCTCCACAGACCATTACTGGATAAGGGCACTGATCGATGTGTTGGCGTAACTTTTTTACCTGAGCAGACCGAAGAATCACTGCACTCCGATATCTAGCCAAAATGCTCTTCATTAGTTGCTTATCGTTGTAACGCTTTTCCTCAACCACCTGGTTCGCCTTTTGAGAAATCTTATTAGACTGAAA
>CAXQNQ010000022.1:0-5177 GCA_964225135.1 Mesoflavibacter profundi | reverse complement strand
CCTAGCGGAAAGTCCCAATTGGAGGTATGGGGAATTTCTATAATGACATATTTATCCAATCCATTGAAATTCCAACCCTTGATTTTCCACCCAAGTAATCGTAATATAAGTTTGGATAATATTTGACCCATGTGTTTTTTTTATAAAAGTAATAGAATCCCAAATTAAATTAAAACTTGTACCACTCGTAACAATTTATAAATTTCCGTATTTATATAGTGTCTATTTAAAACTATATTTGTATCAGTTTACCCAGTGCATGAAGCAATTAATACAAATCATCGTTC
This sequence comes from Mesoflavibacter profundi, assembly GCA_964225135.1. GTDB lineage: Bacteria > Bacteroidota > Bacteroidia > Chitinophagales > Saprospiraceae > AM-2324. Next base: position 4,890 of record CAXQNQ010000022.1, on the reverse strand, counting down.
TACTCGTCTTTTGTTTGCCACTTAATGGCCAGCAAGGCAGACCACTCGACCTTGTCGAGGAGCAGGAGCTATTCTTTGAGTTTGAACCTCAGGGTGGATTCTACCAAGATGCTCAATTGGTTCAATTGATTGCTAGTCAGCCTAAGGCTAAAATTTACTACACAACTGATGGGTCGACTCCAAAAGCTAAAAAGCAATTCTTATATAAAGAACCTTTTCAAATTACTTCAACTACTATAGTTAGAGCACTTGTAGTACGAGGAAAGGATCAATCGAAGATTGAAGCAAACACCTACTTCATAAATGAACCAGAAACGAATTTAGCAGTCATTTCCTTAGGAATTGATCCAACGCTATTGTTTGATCCCGATAGGGGACTTTTCGTAAAAGGGAATGATTATGATACCTCGCACTGGTCTTTACCTGGAGCCAATTTTTGGGATGGTGGCGAATATCCGATGAATACAGAATTATTTATTGGGGAAGATTGTGTATTTAGGTCAGGTGCTGGTTTCAGGTTATTTGGTGGAATAAGCCGTTTGTTTCCTCAAAAATCTTTAGCGGTGGTTACGCGTAAGAAGTATGGAGATAAACGGATCAAATATCCAATTTTTGGGAAGTCTGGTCTTGATGAATTCAAATTTTTAGTACTTCGGAATAGTGGGAGTGATTTTGACAAGGCACATTTCAGAGATTTGATGATGACTTCTTTAGTAGAGAAATGGGATTTGGAGAAGCAAGATGGTAGGCCTGCACACGTCTATATCAATGGCTATTACTGTGGGATTTACAACATCAGGGAGAAGATCAATCGATATTTTATCGCACACCACAATAAAGGAGTGGACAAGGACAGTATTGATTTACTAGAGCATAGACTAGCCCGTAAAAAAGGTAGGATTTCGCATTACAGCAATATGTTGGAGTTTCTCGATGAAGCTGATCTATCAGACCAGAATAACTTCAATGAATTGGAGCAGTTGATGGATGTGGAGAATTTTATGGATTACCAAATTGCTCAAATTTATTTCGATAACAGTGATGCAGGGGGAAATATAAAGTTTTGGAGACCTCAAACACCTGAAGGTAAATGGCGCTGGGTGTTATATGATACGGATTATGGATTTGGCTTACACAATAAAAATGCCTTCAAAAACAATTCAATAGAATTTCATACAGAGGAAGATGGACCAAATTGGCCTAATCCGCCTTGGTCAACTTTTATTCTGAGAAAATTATTAGAAAATAAGCAGTTCGAAGCCGCCTTTGTCAATCGATTTGCTGATCATTTGAATCATAGCTTCACTAGTTCGAGGGTGAATTCTTGTATTGATTTTTACTACAAGATGTTGGAACCTGAAATTGGGCGTCACCATGACCGGTGGAATTTGAATCGAGATTCTTGGGAAAACCAGGTAAAGATTATTCGAAATTTTGCAGGGGAGCGTCCGCAACATGTTCGTTGGCACTTGATGGATAAGTTTAATACAGGCAAAATACGTCACTTATCCTTAATGGCTCAGGAAGGTGGAAGCATCCATTTGAATAACTATATCGAGATTGAGTCCGGGCAGTCTTTTGCTGGGATTTATTTTGAGAACTATCCTATTCAGTTATCAGCCGAAGCTCAGAAAGGATTTGTTTTTTCTCATTGGGAGCATTCAAATGGAAAAGTGCTGGATATTCAAGCTTCTAGTTTGTTGGCCTTGCAGTCGGATAGTATGGCTATTCGAGCGGTGTTCAAAGCGGTCAATTCTCCAGTAGCGGATTGGTTGGTCATCAATGAAGTATCTGGTAATAACCAGAACTCAGGGGACTGGGTAGAGCTTTATAATAACTCAGACCAAACGATTGATTTAACAGGATTTACCTTCTATGATGATAAGAATAGTTTTGTTTTACCAGAAGCCTTGATTGGTGCCAAAGACTATTTGATTATTGCACAAGACGCTAAAGCCTTTGCAAGTGTTTTCCCCATGAGTTATAATGTGGTAGGAGATTTTGGCTTTGGATTGAATAAACGCAAAGAATCCATCAGTATTTATAGTTCTGAAGGCGCTTTGGTGGATGAGTTCAAGTATAACATTCCTGCAATAGATACTTTATTTACCCTCTCTTTACTAGATCCAACATTAAACAACTTGCGACAGAGTAATTGGGAAATGATTTATGATACGGGTTCACCCAATGAGGCCAACAAGTCAGTCATTGTTTCTAAGATACAGATCAAACGAAATTTTTGGATTCGTTTAGGGTCTATTTTCTCCGTCCTAATGATTGGTATTTGTCTAGTTATCCTTAAAAAGAATAATGGATTTTAAAGACTTTGATTGATTTGATCAAAGAGCAATCTATGAAAATGGTGTACATTGATTTCCATTTCTGGTGCATAGCGACCTCTGGTATAAACCGATCCTTTTAAGCCTTTTTGCACCGACTCTACTACTGCTTCATCTTCTAATTCTGTCTCGTCCAAGGCATGGTTTGCAGGGTCAAGTGCAACTTCTGGGAAGACATAGGTTCTAAATTCAATACGCGTTTTCTCCTTACTAATTGGTTTGACCAGATTCAAAGAAAGCCCCCAGGGATAAAAATTCAGCATGATATTGGGGTACATGAAAAAGTAATAGGCATAGATACTTTTACCATAATCAGGACTATCTCTAGGTAAGTCGAAAGCTGGTTCTCCTTCTTTTGCAATACCTACTTGTAGATTAGCATAGGGGAAGGTTTCATAGAAGTATTCATCAAATTCGATGGCATTATTTAAGGCAGGATGGACAAAAGGGATATGAAAACCTTCTAGATAATTGTCGCAATACAATGCCCAATGGGCTTGGACTTCATAATCTTTGGAGGCAGATTTCACAAATGTGAGTTTTTCAAGTGGGAGCCATCCAAGCCGATCTTGAACAGGTTGTATCCATTCCTTGAAGCTAAAAGCGGGATTTAAACTACAAAATTGTAAACCGGCAAAGTGATCTGTTGCAAAGGTTTGTAGGTGGTCTTTTTCAGTTGGAAAATTTTCCACTTGCTCAAAACAAGGCATACTTTTAAAAGTTCCATCGAGCCTAAAGCACCTGCCATGATATCCACAACTAATTTGTCTAGACTTCCCTGCCTGTTCTACTAATATTTTGCCTCTATGGGTGCATACATTGGATAAGCATCTGCACTGTCCTTGTTGATCTGTACTCATCAATAGCGGCTCTGGTATAAAGCTACCTAGGAATTCAAACGGATATACAGTTTGTGGGTCGGATAGCGTGTTTACATCACAAATATACTGCCAGCTTGGTGCAAAAACAGCCGATTTAGAGGCTTGAAAGAATTCTTCTGAGGTGTAGAATTCAGTAGGTGGCGTTTGCGCTTTTTTAATATCTGGATCAATATGAATGGCTTTCATAAAAAGTCTTTAGACCAAAATAAACATAAAAAAAGCGATAAGAATATCCTTATCGCTTTTTTATTGGTTTGTGCTTTTAATTATTCTGGCTCGAAACCTAATACAATATTGAAGTTACCATATTGTGCTAAGAAGGAATCTCCTACAGGGTTAGCTTTATCAAATCCAATACCATAGTCAAATCCAAGCATACCGAACATAGGTAAGAATACTCTAAGTCCCATACCAGCAGATCGCTTCAAGTCGAATGGATTATAGCTGTCAAAATCCTGCCATGCATTACCCGCTTGACCAAAGGCCATTACATAGATAGTGGAGTTTGGATTCAGTGAAATAGGATATCTCAATTCCACAGTATATTTACTATAAATTGGAGTAGCAGTTTGTCTACCACCAATTCTATTGGCTTCGATATCATCGATTTCATATCCTCTCATACTTACAATATCTGTACCGTTGAAAGCACCGAATTGCTGGTTATTCAATCCATCACCTCCTAGCTGGAATCTTTCGAATGGAGAGATACCTGTATCTCTGCTATACGCCCCAACCATACCTAACTTAGCTTCCGTTTTTAAGGTAAGCTTTCCAATCAAGGCAGTATACCACTCTGCTTTAAATTTCCATTTGTGGTATTCCACCCACTTGTATTGTTCTGCAGGTGGTAGATCTTGAGTATCTGTTTTTCTAAACAGTGAGTATGGCAATGTAAACTGCCCACTCAATGTAAAGCTTGATCCCTCCATTGGGAATAACGGATTATTGACTGTTGTTCTAGCAATCGTCTGAGTGATGGAGAAGTTGTTAAAGCTTCCATCCGTAATTGGATTACCATTTCTATCTTGGAATACAGAAGAAATCCAATCATTCAGATTGATGGTTTGTAAGTTTAAGGCTGTAGATGTGATGAAGTTATCATCAGGGAATTTCAATCTAGTTCCTAAACTCATAGTCAAACCAGTAATAGAGAACGTTCTACTAGGGTTTATATCTCCAAAAGTCAATCCTTGCGCAAACTTAGTGTGGAAGGCAGCAAAGGTAAATGCATTCGGTTTCTTACCACCTAACCATGGCTCTGTGAAAGATGCATTATACGATTGGAAAAATCGACCATTAGTTTGTGCACGAATGGATAAACGTTGGCCATCTCCTTGGGGTAGTGGAGACCAAGTTTCTTTCTTGAATATATTTCGCACGGAGAAGTTGTTGAATGAAATACCTAAGGTTCCAATAACTCCTCGACCGAATCCACCCCAACCTGCGGATAACTCTAGCTGATCGGATGGCTTTTCTTCTACGGTATATTCAACATCAACGGTACCTCGTTGTGGATTCACCTTCGGATTAATACCTAATGTTTCTGGATTGAAATATCCTAGGTTTACAATCTCCCGCTGAGAACGGATGATGTCTGAACGACTGAACTTATCTCCAGGACGTGTGCGGATTTCTCTACGGATTACGTGCTCATGCGTACGGTCATT
>CAXQNQ010000021.1:0-21776 GCA_964225135.1 Mesoflavibacter profundi | reverse complement strand
TTAACAATCAGAATTATGAAGCAGTACTTAGACTTGATGCAACACATCTTAGATAACGGATCGAATAAAGGAGATAGAACGGGTACCGGTACCTTAAGTTGTTTTGGTTATCAAATGCGATTCGACTTAAGCGAAGGTTTTCCAATGGTTACGACCAAGAAATTGCACTTAAAGTCAATCATCTATGAACTGCTTTGGTTTTTAAAAGGCGATACAAATGTAAAATATCTTCAGGAAAATAAAGTACGAATTTGGAATGAATGGGCAGATGAAAATGGAGATTTAGGTCCAGTGTACGGAAAGCAATGGGTTAGTTGGGAAGGCGCCAATGGAAAAACCATCAATCAAATTGAACGAGTGGTAGAGCAAATCAAGAATAATCCAAATTCTAGAAGACATATTGTTAATGCATGGAATGTAGCGGAATTAGATGATATGGCTTTATGCCCATGTCATGCAATGTTCCAATTTTATGTAGTAGATGGCAAATTATCTTGTCAGTTATATCAAAGATCAGCAGATGTCTTTCTTGGTGTACCATTTAATATTGCTTCTTATGCCTTATTGACTTTAATGATTGCACAAGTTTGTGGATTGGAGCCAGGGGAGTTTATTCACACCTTTGGAGACGTGCATTTATACAATAACCACGTGGAACAAACTAAGTTACAGCTGAGTAGAGATCCACACCCTCTTCCAACCATGCATATTAACCCAGACGTCAACGATATCTTTAATTTTGAGTTCGAAGATTTTGAGTTAAAAAATTATGTAGCCCATCCTCATATAAAAGGTGCAGTAGCCGTGTGATTGTAAGTTTTTTTTCTATTTTTGCACCGAATTCGAAAAAACCCTTGAAAACAGACCTGTAGAGGTTAATTTAGAATCGGTCTAAATAACACAATACCTTATAGTGTATTGGTAAATAATGGTCCGGTTTTTATCTTTGCCCTTGACAGGAAAATGACACTAGTCACAGATTTAGATATACTAAAGAAATAAATTAGTTAAGATGATTCATAGATCATTGATTTTCAGAGTTCTACTCCTTCTGGTTTTCTTGCCTGGAGCCCTCGCAATGGCGCAAGAACCCAATATTGCTGAAGGTACCACCCTGTTCAAAAACAACTGTGCTTCTTGCCACAACAGAAACATGAAAGATGACCTAACTGGTCCAGCTCTCGGTGGTGTTGAAGAAAGATGGGCAGATTACCCTCAAGAGGATCTTTACGCATGGATTAGAAATTCTCAGGCCCTTATTTCAGAAGGTCATCCTAGAGCAAACGAGTTATTCAACGACTGGAATAAGTCAATCATGAACTCGTTCACACAGTTGACTGATGATCAAATCACCAATATTCTAGCTTACATCGATTTTCAGTACAATTTTGTACCTGAAGTTACTGCAGATAGTGGTGGTGGTGCAGGAGCAGCTGCATCAGATAATTCTAATCTATTCTTGATTATCGTTATTGGGCTAATCGGACTGATCCTAGTGCTAATGCGAGTAGCTTCTAAGCTTAACATCATGGTTAAGGTAGAGCAAGGAGAAGAATTGGAGCGAGAGCGCACATTAATAGATATATTGACCTCAAAATCCATGATTGCTACTATAGTATTAGTAGTAGTTGTATTTGGAGGTTCAATGATGGCTGATCAAGCGATCAACTTAGGTCGTCAACAAGGCTATCAACCAGATCAACCGATTAAATTCTCGCATGCTACACACGCTGGGGTAAATCAGATTGATTGTAACTATTGTCACGATGGTGCTAGAAGATCTAAGCACTCTGTGATTCCTGCCGCTAATACCTGTATGAATTGTCACAAGGCTATTAAGAAAGGTTCAACTTACGGAACTGCAGAATTGACTAAGATTTATGCTTCTGTAGGATTTGACCCTAAGTCAGGTACTTATATCGATAACTACGAAAATATGCAGGTTGACGAAATTGCTGTTTTATTCAAATCTTGGATTGAGAGTCAATCTGAAGAAGAAACGGCAGAGGACAAAGCTGAACAAGCTGAGGCAGAGTGGGATGCTATCGTAGCTTCATTAACAAATGATAGAAAAGACGATTTCCGTGGTCCAATTGAATGGATCAGAATTCACAACTTACCAGATCATGTTTACTTCAACCACGCCCAACACGTAGCTGTAGGTGAGGTGGATTGTGAGAACTGTCACGGTAAGATTGAGGAGATGGAAGTTGTTGAACAATATTCTCCGCTATCTATGGGATGGTGTATTAATTGTCACCGTAAAACGGAAGTTCAGTTTGATGGTAATGAATATTACAAGTCTTACGAGAACTATCACAAGCAAATAAGCTCAGGTGACCGTGATAAAGTTACCGTTGAGGAGATTGGTGGACTTGAATGTCAAAAGTGTCACTATTAATCTCAGCTTGATTTAACGAGCGTCAATTAATTATCAAATTGTAAAACTCTACTTCAATAAAAATGAAGAATAATAATAAAGAAGTTTGGATTGGTCATAATGATCTAAACAGCCCAGAGTTACAGGAAATGGCTAAGCAAGAATTTGCTAATAATATTCCTGTTGTAGATACAATGGCGGATGAGCAGGTAATGGAGTCCTCAACCAACCGTCGTGATTTCTTGAAGTACTTAGGATTTGGACTAGGTGCAGCAACTGTAGCTGCTTCTTGTGAGATTCCAGTGAAAAGAGCGATTCCATATGTAGTTAAACCAGACGAAATCGTACCAGGTGTTGCTACATATTATGCGTCTTCTTTCGTAAAAGGTGGAGATTATACCTCTATCCTAGTAAAGACACGTGAGGGTCGTCCAATCAAAATTGAAGGAAATAGCCTTTCTCCAGTAACACATGGAGGTACTACAGCAAGAGCTCAAGCTGCAGTACTTGATCTTTATAACGTTAATCGCCTGCAAAATCCAACTAAGGATTGGGCAGAGATGGATACAGAAATTAAAGATGCCCTTGCATCAGCTAATAATATCCGCATCATTACTAACACAAATATGAGCCCTACTGCTCAAAAAGCGATGGGTGAATTCCTTGCGGCATATCCAAAGGCTCAAGTAGTTACTTATGATGCTGTTTCAGCTTCAGGTATGCTAGAAGCTAATGAAGTTAGTTTTGGTTTACCAACTATTCCAAATTACCACTTCGATAAGGCAGATAATATCATCAGCTTTGGAGCGGATTTCCTTGGAACTTGGATTTCTGCAGGAGAGTATGCTCATGGATATGCTAAGAACAGAAAGGTAGATCCTAAAGCTGAAAATCCTACTATGTCACACCACACACAGGTGGAGTCATACATGTCTTTAACAGGATCAAATGCGGATAACCGTATTATGGTTCGCCCTTCTGAGCAAGGTGCAGCTATCAAAGCATTCTATAATGCTTTAGTTGGCAACAACATGGGATCTGAGCTGAATGAAAAGGCAAGCAATGCGTTAAAAGCATTAGCAGATAAAGTAAAAGGTGCAAACGGAAAAACATTAGTTGTTTCCGGTTCAAATAATGTAGCTGAGCAAGTAGTAGTTAATGCGATTAACGAATACTTAGGAAGCTACGGATCTACTATCACTTTTGATCGTACATCTAATCAACGTCAGGGATTAGATAAGCCAATGGCTAAATTGGTATCTGATTTGAAAGGAGGAAAGGTTGATGCAGTTTTTGTTATGGATGCCAATCCAGCATACGATCTTCCTGAAGCAGCTGATTTTGCTGAGGCTATGGCCAAAGTAAAAACATCTGTATTTATTTCTACAGTACCTAACGAAACAGGTGCACTTTGTAAGTATGTTGCTCCAGCACCACACTTCTTGGAAGCCTGGGGTGATGTAGAGCCAAAAGCTGGTATGTACAGTATCATCCAGCCAACGATTGCTCCGCTTTTCAATACTAGACAAGCAGAGGAATCATTATTAGTATGGGCAGACTCTTCTAATTTGAATGCTGAAGCGGATCAGCCATACTTCGAGTACTTGAAAGCAAATTGGGAAGCAAATATGTTCCCTAAGCAAAATAACTTCCTTTCTTTCCAAACATTTTGGGATAAGACTTTACACGATGGTGTATTTACTGCACCAGTTGCTGCGTCAAATGTGCGTAATGCTGCAGATGTAAATACTTACTTAGCTCAGATTGCTAAGCCAGGTCAAGGAGAGGAAATAGTATTATTTGAAACAGTTGCAATGGGTGCAGGTCAATATGCTGAGAACCCATGGCTTCAAGAACTTCCTGATCCTGTAACACGTACCACTTGGGGTAATTACTTCGGAATTCCAATCACTTGGGAAGGTGGTAACAGCATGGTAACTTATCAGAACTTGAATCAGGAAGAATATAAAGGTAAAGCGGATGTTGTTGAGGTTTCTGTGAATGGAAAAGCTCAGGATATCACTTGTATCGCTTCTTTCGGTTTAGCTGCTAATACGTTCTCTGCCGCTTTAGGATTTGGTAGAATGGAAGTTGGATTTGCTGGAAAAGGAGTAGGTACAAACTCTATGGCTTGGTTGTCTAGAGACAATGATGGTAATGTGCAGTATTTCAATATACTTGATGCAGAGCCAAAACCAACTGGTGAGATTGATTATGAATTCCCTTGTGTGCAGTACCACCATACATTTGGTATCACAGGACAAGAGGATGGTAAAGAAATCAACGTCGATGAAAAGACTTTGATGGCTATCGGTGAAGGTTTCCAAGGTGGTTTAACGGAGCGTTCTATCATTTATCAAGCCAACTTAAATGAGGTAAATGATCTGAAAGCGAAGATTGCTGAGAAAAGAGAATTTGCAAAGCATTTGAATGATGCTACGCTATATCCTTACGAGGAATACCAAGAGAAATTCTACAGCCAAGGCCACCACTGGGGTATGGCAATCGATCTAAATGCATGTATCGGTTGTGGTGCTTGTCAGGTAGCTTGTGTTGCTGAGAATAATGTACCAGTAGTTGGTAAAACAGAGGTTTCTCGTCACCACGAGATGACATGGTTGAGAATCGACCGTTACTTCTTCGGTGATCATGAAAATCCAAATACAGTTTATCAGCCAATGATGTGTCAGCACTGTGATAACGCTCCTTGTGAGAATGTTTGTCCAGTAGGTGCTACTAACCACTCATCAGAAGGTTTGAATCAGATGACTTACAACCGTTGTATCGGTACACGTTATTGTGCAAATAACTGTCCGTTCAAGGTTCGTCGTTTGAACTGGTACGATTATACGACTGCTGATTTATTCGGTGGAAATGAAGTTTATGTAAATGGAGAAGAAATTCCATTTGGAGCAGATAATCTGACTCGTATGGTGCTTAACCCAGATGTAACAGTTCGTTCACGTGGTGTGATTGAGAAGTGTAGCTTCTGTGTTCAACGTATCCAAGAGGGTAAATTGACTGCTAAGAAGGAGGGCAGATCGCTAAGAGAAGGTGATATCAAGCCAGCTTGTCAGACTGCATGTGTGACTGGGGCTATTACTTTCGGTGATTTCAATAATGAAAATGGTGCTTTAGCTAAGGCATTGGATTCTGAATTGAATTACCTAGTGTTGGAAGAGACGAATGTTCAATCTTCTGTACACTACTCTGCTAAGATTATTAACAGAGACGAAGCGATTAGCTAAATATTGAAACTAATACTATAACCAACTCAAAGATATATTATATATGAGTTCTGTTGTATCACCAATAAGACAACCCCTAGTAAAAGGGGGTAAAACATACCACCAGATTACGGAGGACATTTGTTCTCCTACTGAGCGCATGCCTAGCACGCAGTGGTTTATTGCTTTCGCTGTTTCAATTGCCTTTCTAGGGGTATTTGCATTCAGTGTATTTTGGACGGTCTACTGGGGTATCGGTTCTTGGAACTTGAACCGTACAATTGGATGGTCTTGGGATATTACCAACTTCGTTTGGTGGGTAGGTATTGGTCACGCCGGTACCTTGATCTCAGCGATTCTTTTGCTCTTCCGGCAAAAATGGCGTACTGGGGTAAACCGTGCGGCAGAGGCCATGACGATTTTCGCCGTAATTTGTGCGGGACAATATCCGCTAATACACGTAGGTCGTATCTGGTTAGTATTCTTCATTTTCCCTTATCCAAATACACGTGGACCGTTATGGGTAAACTTTAACTCTCCACTATTATGGGATGTATTTGCGATTTCAACTTATTTGACAGTATCCTTATTATTCTGGTATACTGGTTTGGTACCTGATTTTGCTACATTAAGAGACCGTTCTAAGGGTATTAGAAGAAGAATTTATAATGGCTTGTCTTTTGGATGGACAGGTTCTGCCAAGCACTGGCAAAGATGGGAGGCACTTTCGCTTATTTTGGCAGGTCTAGCAACGCCACTAGTACTTTCTGTACACACTATTGTATCCTTTGACTTCGCAACTTCTGTAATTCCGGGATGGCACACCACCATTTTCCCTCCTTACTTCGTTGCAGGTGCGATCTTCTCTGGTTTCGCGATGGTACAAACGCTAATGATTATTACTAGAAAGGTATTGAAGTTACAAGATTACATTACGTTGGAGCATATTGAGAGTATGAACAAGGTAATCTTAGTAACAGGTACAATTGTAGGTGTAGCATATTTAACAGAGCTATTTATTGCTTGGTATTCTGGATACATCTATGAGCAATTTGCATTCTATAATCGTGTACTTGGACCATTCTACTGGTCGTACATTGGTATGATGACATGTAACGTATTATCTCCTCAGATTTTCTGGTGGAAGAAGATGCGTAGAAATATTTTCGTGACATTTATTATGTCCCTATTCGTAAACGTGGGTATGTGGTTTGAGCGATTCGTAATTATCGCAACGACGCTAGCACGTGATTATTTACCATCATCTTGGTCTTATTACACGCCTACATGGGTGGAGATCGGTTTGTTTGTGGGTACTTTAGGGTTATTCTTTACACTATTCCTACTATTTACAAGAGTAGCTCCAGTAGTTGCTATTGCGGAGGTGAAGAGTATACTAAAGACTTCAGGAGACCAATATTCACACGAGGAGCATTAAGATTAAGCATTAAAGAACGAATAGAAAATTAAGAATTATGGAAAATCAAAATAAATCGGTTCTTTTCGGATTGTACAATGATGAGGAGGTTTTGATGTCCGCTATTCAGCAGGCTAATGAAAAGCACCTAGATATCATGGAGGTGTTTACACCATTCCCAGTGCACGGAATTGATGAACTACTTGGTTTCAAAGAATCTAGATTACACATCGTTGGTTTCATTTTTGGAGCGATTGGTTGTTCTTTTGCTTTCTTATTCATGACTTGGGTATTTACAGCTGATTGGCCAATCATCTTTGGTGGTAAGCCATATTTCTCTGCACCGGCATTTATTCCAATTACATTCGAGTTGACGGTACTATTTGCATCTATCGCGATGGTAGTTACTTTTTACGCGATCTGTGGTTTATGGCCAGGAAAAGTAAATCCTACATTGGATGACAGAATTACAGATGATAAATTTTGTATTGCCTTTGATGCCAATGCTCACTCGGAAGAGGAGTTGAATGCAATTAAGTTATTCTTTTCTGAAACGAATGCAGAAGAGGTACACACAAAGGATATTTAATCAGAGTAAAGCTTTAACAGCCAAAAGAATAGAAATAAGATGAATGCTTTAAAAAATATATTACTGGCTTTAGTTCTTGGAATGGTAATTCTGTTTACTGTTTCATGTGAAAAGGCAAATGGCAACTACACGGGTACGGAGTTTATGCCTGATATGGGGCACCCAGTGACCTATGAGGCGAATGTATATGGAGATGTTCGTAGCTATAATAACTGGGATGAGGAGAGTGTTTTCGAAGTAAAAGAACTTTCTGGTCCGAGAGAACCTATTGCTGGAACTGTACCAAGAGGTTATGCTGGTTTCGTTGGGCGTGATATTGAGGAGAGAGAAGAATTGATGCAGGTTATGACTGGTCAGGCAAACGGTGCAATTGCTATTCCACTGAACGGACACGTAGAATATTACTACATGGATACAGAGGAAGAGCGTGAGAGAGCGATCACAGAGATTATCGATAACCCTTTCCCAATCAATGATGCAAGATTGGCTGAGGCAAAGGAACTATACAATATCTTTTGTGGTGTATGTCACGGTGAAAAAGGAGATGGAAATGGATATATCTATGAAACTGGTGTATATCCTGCAGCTCCTGCAAACTTCCTTTCAGAGGAATTTTTAGCAGCATCAAATGGACGTTATTACCACGCTATTATGCATGGTAAAAATGTGATGGGTGGATATGCAGATAAACTATCCTATGAAGAGCGTTGGAATGTAATTCATTACATCCGCGTACTACAGGCAAAGGAAACAGGAACAGAATACAGTGAGTCAGCAAATACTTTGAATGCATCTTTTGGAGTACCTGGAGCAAGCTTAGCTAAGCCAGCAGTACACGCAGATCATCATGGTGATGACCACGCAGAAGCGCACGCTGCGCATGATACTGAGGAGCATGCAAATGGCGCACACTAAGGAAATAATTGATTTAAGCTATAGACCATATATAAACAAGCTTAGGAAATGAACAATTTTACGTTTGAATCAAAGCAGAAAATGCTATTCGGAGGAATGATGGGTGTAGGTGTATTATGCCTAATTCTTTCCTTATTCATGGATGACCTAGGACACCAAACTCGTTTTTGGTCCAACTTCATGCATAACTCAATCTTTTTTACTGGAATTGCAGCCATGGTTCTATTCTTTGTGGCAGCTTCTGTAACCGCATGGGGTGGTTGGTACACCGTATTTAAGAGACTGTGGGAGTCTATGTACTCTTTCCTAATTGGTCCAGCTCTTATTCTAATTGGAATTTTAGTCATTGCTGTGTATACAGATATGGCGCACTTATATCACTGGATGCATCCAGGAGACGACGAGATATTAATTCACAAATCATCTTTCTTGAATAAGAATTGGTATGCTATTGCTTCAGTTGTTATTCTAGGAATCTGGGCATTCTTCGGTAATAAATTAAGAGGACTTTCTCTTGCAGAAGATAATGGTTCTGGTGGATTTGGATTCCATAAAAAGATCCGAGTGTGGTCAGCTGCATTCCTTCCGATCTTAGGATTTTCTTCTGCTGCAATTATTTGGCAATGGGTGATGTCTGTAGATGCACACTGGTACTCAACACTATTTGCATGGTATTCTGGTGCTAGTTGGTTTGTATCAGGTATGGCGCTTACAGTGATTTTATTGATTTACCTACAAGGAAAGGGGTATTTCTCCAAAGTGTCTGGAGAGCATATTCACGACTTAGGTAAACTTGTATTTGCATTCAGTATTTTTTGGACTTACCTATGGTTCTCGCAGTTTATGTTGATTTGGTATGCAAATGTAGGTGAAGAAACTATATACTTTAAGGAAAGAATGGATACTTATCCAGTCTTATTCTATGGAAATTTAGTCCTGAATTTCATCACACCTTTCTTTGTGTTAATGAGAAATGACACAAAAAAGAAAAGAGGTACTTTACTATTTGCTTCTTGTGTGGTATTATTCGGACACTGGATTGATTACTTCTTAATGTTGAAGCCAGGTATTTTACATACTGCAATGCATGGAGAGCATGCACACGGTATGGTTGCTGGTTTCTCATTACCTGGATTGATTGAAATAGGCACATTTATTGGATTCCTTGGATTGTTCTTGTTTATGACTTTCCGCAGGTTGTCTAAGATGCCTATTGAAGCGACAAACGATCCATATATGGATGAGAGTGCGCATCACCACGTAGGTTACGGTGGTGGAGCAATGTTCCACGAGGGTGCTGAACACCATTAAGAATTGATTTGAATTAGATTATTATTTTCAGTCTTAATTGACGTTATAAAAATAGATATCCGATGAACTCTTTACTCGGTTTTGTTTTAATCTCGGTTTTACTTTTGATTGTGATCGTTCAGATTGCAAGAGTTACTGAGCTTGCTGGTATTAAAAGAGGAGAAAAAGAAACTCAAAAACTTACCAACAAGAGGAATGCAAATTATATGATGTGGTTCTTAGCAGGATTTATGATTTTCTGCGTGGTCTCTACATTACATTACAAGAACTATTTCTTGGGATATGGTCCACATGTGTCTGCATCTGCTCACGGAGGCATTATAGATAGCATGTTTAATACGACATTAGTCTTCACTGGAATAGTATTTGTAATCACTCATATTGCCTTATTCTATTTTGCATGGAAATACAAAGAAGAGGACGGTGTAAAAGCTGAGTATATTTCTCATGATAACAAATTGGAGATTATTTGGACAGCTATTCCAGCAGTGGTAATGGCTATCTTAGTAGTCTTCGGTCTTTCTGCTTGGAATGAGATTATGGCAGATACAGAAGATGAGTTCATTGAGATTGAGGCTACAGGTTACCAATTTGGATGGCACTTGCGTTATCCAGGAGCTGATAATCTGCTAGGTGCTAGAGATTATAAAATGATTGAAGGAAATAATCCGATTGGTCAAGATTGGACGGATGTAAAGAATCATGATGATTTACATCCAAATGAAATCTATCTACCAGTAGGAGAGAAGGTTCGTGTTCGTATTACAGCTAGAGATGTATTACACAATTTCTACTTACCACACTTCCGCGTAAAAATGGATGCAGTTCCTGGAATGCCTACCTACTTTGTATTTACTCCAGAAATAACTACGGAGGAATATAGAGAGCTTCTTAAGGAGTATGAGGAATATCAGGTACCTGCTGATCCAATGGATCCTGACGGTCCAGAAAAATGGGAGGCATTCGACTATGAACTAGCTTGTGCTGAACTTTGTGGAAAAGGACACTTCTCTATGAAGCGTATAGTGAAAATCGTTGAGCGTGAAGAATATGATGCCTGGTTAGCACAACAGCAGCCATATTATTTCTCTTCTATTCGCAATACGGATTCTGATCCTTTTAAAGGACAAACATTAGCAAGTGAGCAGGTTGAAGAGGCCGCTCCTGCTGAAGAAACTGAAAATTCTGATGTAGTAGCAATGAATGCTGCTGCGGAATAATTGATAAAAAACAAAGCAAAAAAATAACTATAAGTCATGGTAATATCTAAAGGGATTCCTACTTATGAAGAAAAGCTTATTGAAGAGCTAGGTTATGATGATCATTTTCATGATCACCATGATGGTGATAAGTTCTCATCGAACTTTATCAATACCTATATTTTCAGTATGGATCACAAGATGATTGCAAAACAATTCTTGATTACAGGGATGTTTTGGGCAATCATTGGAGCCTTAATGTCTTTGGTTTTCCGTCTACAATTGGGATTCCCAGAGGCTGATATGGCTTGGTTGAAGCCTGTATTAGGTAAATGGATCACTGTAAACGCAGAAGGAATTGGTGCACTATCCAATCAATTCTATTATGCATTGGTTACAATGCACGGTACAATAATTGTATTCTTTGTACTGACTGCGGGCTTAAGTGGTACCTTCTCTAATCTTTTAATTCCATTGCAATTGGGAGCAAGAGATATGGCATCTCCTTTGTTGAACATGCTATCTTATTGGTTCTTCTTCCTTGCTGGAGTACTGATGTTCTACTCTTTGTTCTTAAGCACTGGTCCTTTCTCAGGAGGATGGACTGCTTATCCGCCATTGAGTGTGTTACCTCAGGCATCTGAAGGTTCTGGAGCGGGTATGACCTTCTGGACACTTTCACTAGTATTCTTCGTAGTTTCAGTTCTATTAGGTGGTGTGAACTATATTACCACAGTACTTAACTTAAGAACTAAGGGAATGTCTATGTGGAGAATGCCTTTGACTATCTGGGCTTTCTTTATTACAGCTATTATTGGTTTATTGTCATTCCCAGTATTAGTATCGGGATTCTTCTTGTTGATGTTTGATCGTACTATGAATACCTCATTCTTCTTGAATGAAATCTTTGTAGGTGGTGAAGCGCTTCAGCAAGTTGGTGGATCTCCAATTCTATATCAGCACTTGTTCTGGTTCTTGGGGCACCCTGAAGTATATATTATCATTCTTCCTGCCATGGGTATTGTTTCGGAAGTACTTTCAGTGCATTCCAAGAAGCCTATCTTTGGTTACAAGGCGATGGTATTCTCTATGCTAGCGATTGCGTTCCTTTCATTCATTGTATGGGCACACCATATGTTCATGTCTGGAGTGAATCCGTTTATTTCGAATTTCTTCGTGATCTTCACGCTTATTATTGCTGTACCTTCAGCGGTAAAAGTGTTCAACTGGATCTCGACACTATATAAAGGATCTATCAAATTCAATTCTGCTATGTTATTCGGTATTGGATTTGTATCGATGTTCATCTCTGGTGGTTTGACAGGTATTTTCTTAGGTAACTCTGCAATTGATATTCAATTACACGATACATACTTCGTAGTTGCACACTTCCATATTGTAATGGGTGTTGCTGCATTCTTCGGAATGTTTGCAGGTATTTATCACTGGTTCCCTAAGTTATATGGTCGTTTCATGAATGAAACACTTGGTAAGCTACACTTCTGGGGGACTATGATCGGTGCTTATGCAGTATTCTGGCCAATGCACTACATTGGTATGGCTGGTGTACCTCGTAGATACTACCGCTTCGACACATTTGATTCATTCAATCAGTTTGGTGCGTTAAATGAGTTCATCACTGTAGCAGCGATTATTGTATTCTTCCTTCAAGTAGTATTTGTTGTGAACTTCTTCTACAGCATTTGGAAGGGTAGAAGATTGACTGAGGCAAATCCATATAATGCTTCAACACTAGAGTGGACAACTCCAATTGATGCAGGTCACGGTAACTGGCCAGGAAAACTTCCTGCAGTTCAGAGATGGCCTTATGATTATGGAAAAGACGGAAGAGAATTCTATCCGCAGGTTGAACCTGTTGGTGAAGAAGAATCGGAAGCTCATTAAAATAAAAATAGACTGTTCCTCGAACGAGAGGAACAGTTTTAATAAAGAGACGAAAGTGTATTTATAATGCGATTTTCAAAGACAAATACAGCGGAGTTTTCAGTAATAGGTGATTTGATGATGTTATTCAAATTCAGATTGACTATTACGGTTGTTTTCTCTGCGGTATTGGCTTATTGGATTGCTTTGGATACGCTTGTTTTCGACCTGGGTCAGATTCTGGTATTGTTCTTAGGGGGCTTTTTTATAACAGCCGCTGCGAATACGTTCAATCAGATTCTGGAAAAGGACTTTGACAAATTGATGAAGAGGACGGAGAATCGTCCAATTGCAGCTGGAAGATTAAGTACAACACAAGCGATTTTAATTGCTGGTACAGCTTCCGTGATTGGTCTGTCACTGTTGGCAAATTTTAATTTGCTAACTGCAGTATTTGGTTTCTTGTCGTTAATCATGTATGCTTTTATCTACACACCTTTAAAAAGGATAAGTAGCATTGCTATACCTGTAGGAGCAATTCCAGGAGCGATGCCTGTTTTAATTGGTTGTGTAGCTGCACAAGGAAGTATTACGGACATTGCCATTGTGTTATTCAGTATTCAATTTTTTTGGCAATTCCCTCACTTTTGGGCCATTGGATGGCTTGGGTTTGAGGACTACAAAAAAGCTGGATTCAACTTTATTCCAGAGCGCAATGGTGAGCGAGATTCCAATCTGGGCACTTACTCTATGTTCTATGCATTTATGCTTTTTCCAATGATTGTAATTCTTTACCTAATTGGGTATGCTGGAATTATTTCTTTGGTAGGTATGACTGTATTGACTTTTGGGTATGCTGTGATGGGTTATTATCTGCATAAGAACGACGATCGAAAGTCAGCGCTCAAACTCATGTTTTTCTCGTTTATCTATTTACCCCTTTGTTTGTTACTCTTGTTGGCGGACAAGTTTTAATAACAACAAAAAAAAGTTAGAATGGATTTAGAAATACGTAGAAAAAGTAGAGCTCAAAAATTTGCCTTATTGTTAGCATGTGCTAGTATGTCTATGTTGTTTGTAGCATTTACGAGTGCATGGATAGTAAGAGAGGCAAAAGGAAACTGGCAAGAATTTCAGATTCCTGCTGTGTTTTATGTGAGTACAGTGGTTATGCTATTGAGTAGTGTTACACTGTTTTTGGCAAAGCGATTCTTCTTGGCTGGTAAAGAGCTAGCATATAAAGTTATGTTAGTATCAACCTTTGTATTGGGTATAGGATTTGTAGTCTGCCAATTCAAAGGGTGGGAAGCTTTGCAAGCCATTGGTATTTTCATTGATGGAAATCCCTCTGGATCATTTGTTTATTTGATATCTATCGCGCACTTGCTACACGTAGTAGGTGGCTTAGGTGCCATTTTATTGGCAAATATACAAGCGTTTACACTTCCATTTAAAGCTACACCTGATCGTGTGCTTCGACTGGAATTGACATCAATTTTTTGGCATTTTATTGATTTCCTTTGGGTTTATCTAATCGGATTCATGCTAGTGTCACTAAATTTTTAATAAGAAAAACAAACTAATCAAATTAAGTTCTAATGGCTACAGATACAGTTAAAGAACACGACGGACAATCCGAAGGCGGTGCCTGGGATGGTGGACAAGCTCCAATGAAAGCTAGCTACGGGAAACTAATGATGTGGTACTTCCTACTTTCAGATGCCTTTACCTTTACGGGATTTCTGATTGCTTATGGTACACTAAGATTTAGCTCACCTACCTGGCCGGTTCCTGATTTCGTATTTAAAACATTCCCTTTCGTAGATGCTTCAAAGGAAATGCCTTTGATCTTCGTAACGGTAATGTCTTTCATATTGATTATCTCCTCTGGTACCATGGTTCGTGCCGTACAAGAAGGACATAGAGAGAATCAAAAAGGAGTAGTATTTTGGATGCTGATGACTATTCTAGGTGGAGCAGGATTTCTTGGATGTCAGGCTTGGGAGTGGAATAACTTGATTGGTACAGAGCACATGACAGTTACCAGAAATCCTTTTGGAACGCATACCCATGGAGGGGTGTATCTAGGTAATGATGGAGCTATAAATAAGGATGACACCTTTGAATTGGGAGCTTCTTATTTGATTCATTCAGCAGAACATGCTGCTCATGGACATGGTGCAGATCACGGAGAAACGCATGGCGATAGTCATGACGATAACCACGATGCTGGACATGGTACACATGGCGAGGATCATCATGCAGAGGCGCATGCAGTGGTTGATCATGGTGCAGATGCTTATGCAGAAGGTGATCATGCTGCTTACGTGGTTAAAGATGGTTTCGTATTAAGAAAGTATAAGATCCTTGAAGAGGACGGCAGTTATTCTGACGACACCTATACTGAGGCCTTCGGCCCTAAAGCATTTGGTGCTCTTTTCTTTGCAATTACTGGTTTTCACGGATTCCACGTATTCTCAGGGGTTTTATTCCTTTTCATCATTATGATCAATGCTGCATCTGGACAATATGCAGCAAGAAAGAATGGATACGAGATGGTGGAGAAGATTGGTCTTTACTGGCACTTTGTCGATTTGGTTTGGGTATTTGTATTCCTTGCATTCTACCTACTTTAATTGAATTAGAAATTTAGAATTCTTATATAATGGGACATTTATCTAAAGAAGAAGGTATAAAAGCAGTGAAAAAAGGTCTAGGCCTTTTAGCTGTTATCACAATTATTGAGGTTATGGTTTCTCTTTTTGGAAAGGGACACCTAGGTATTGAACCGGACTGGAGTTTTAATGTAAACCTTGGTTTATATGAAGGACCATTGGCTCCTTTATTAATCATTGTGGGTTTATTACTGATTGGTCTATCTCTTTACAAGGCGTATTATATTGTATATAAGTTCATGCACATGGCTGATGAAGTAAAAGGATTGAGAATGTCTGTATTACTTCCGATGTTATTATTCGTATGGGCACTTATCGCTTTCTTCCAAGAGGGTAATTCTTGGAAAGAAAGACGTGATCAGATCTTGGAGAAAAATAAGATTGAATCGAATACGGTAGTTATTGTAGAAGATGCTGTTGAAGAAGTCGAATTACATCAAGACGAAAACCACTAAAAGTTGGTTAATCATAGAGAAAAAAGGTGAGTTTTACGACTCACCTTTTTTTGTAAACTATAAGAAGATATCTTTGTTGAACTTTTAAAATAATTGTTTTCAATGGACCTTAGTAACATCAAAAAGAAGCCTTTTCAATTCATTGCACTTATCGCTTTCTTTGTTGGCTTTCCTTTGATTTCTTATATCTATCTCAAAAATGGTTTTGAGTATCAAGTAGGTATTATTCAAGAGGTGCAAATAAAAGATAGTACCAACCTAGAAACGGTGACTCTAGGTGATTCATTATTGATGGAGACATTCAATGAAAAAGTGATGCTGCTTTGTATGCATGACCAACAGTCAGATATTGAAGATTTCTTAGTATTGTACAGAGAGTCTCAGCACCAATTTGGAGATCGTAATGACTTGCATTTAGTCATTTATTCCAATGATTTTGATGGGCAGTTGGATGATGCTATTCAAGGATTGAGAAGACCACAAGAGGTATTTGTGATTAAAACGAGCGAAACACTGGCAGATATAAAACAAAGCATGCGTGTTCCTGATGATAAGAATCTGGTTTTGCTAGATCCTAAGTTGTATATCAGAAACTATTACGATATAAAAGATAAAGATGACTTGGCTCAATTGGGCAGCCATATTGTCAAAGTATTCCCAAGGGAAAAGACCCCTGAGTTTGATTATATTCCACAAACAGAAAAATAAGCATCATGGCTAAGGAAGCAGATTTGAAATTAGCAAAGACCCTCAGAATATGGGCATGGGTTATAACTGTTGCAGTACTCTTTTTAGTTGGCTTAATGCGTCAGGTAAAAATACC
Source organism: Mesoflavibacter profundi (assembly GCA_964225135.1). GTDB lineage: Bacteria > Bacteroidota > Bacteroidia > Chitinophagales > Saprospiraceae > AM-2324. The sequence continues at coordinate 4,901 of CAXQNQ010000021.1, read as the reverse complement.
TTTACCGGAAGGAGTGTCTTTTTCTTTTTTACCACCTATTCATGCGAGTCTAAATGCACTGACAGCAGTGGTATTGATATTTGCGTTTCGATTTATTAAGCAAAAGAAGGTAGAACAACACCGTAAATCGATTTATTTGGCTTTTGCGCTGAGTGTAGGCTTTTTATTAAGCTATGTACTTTATCACTTTACAACGCCAGAGACTTTATACGGTGGTGAAGGATTTATGCGGACGCTATACTTCATTTTATTGATTTCCCATATTGTTTTAGCGGCTGGTATTTTCCCTTTTATCTTGTTTACTTTTATTCGTGCTTACACGAATCAAATTGATCAGCACAAAAAAATGGCTCGTTGGGTTTTCCCATTTTGGCTGTATGTTGCTATAACAGGACCTATCTGCTATCTAATGCTTTTACCATATTATTAAAAAACTGTGGCATAAATTATGCCAAGGCGTTGTATATTTGCACTATGAAACGACTAATCATTTTATTTGGCTTTTTATGCAGTCTATCTGTTTTGCCTATCAATCAGGTAGAGGCGCAATGTCCTATGTGTAGGATGTCTGCAGAGTCTAACCTCAAAGAAGGTGGTTCTGACGGTAAAGGATTGAATAAAGGGATTTTGTATATGCTTGCAGCACCTTATGTTTTTGCGGGTGTATTAGGATATACTTATTTCAAGTATCAGAGAAAAACTAAATCCGAACAGCAAAGTGCTGACAACGGATTAGCACAGATAGAAAAAGGGCAGCTCAATTAAGCTGCCCTTTTTTTATAAATCATATAGTGCGCCGTATTTCTTGGCGGTGTAAGCTTTAAAGTAATTGTAATTCAAAGGTTCTCCAGAAATGGCTATGGCAAGTTCTTCAGCACTGTAGTGCATACCTTGCTCATATATTCGTTGCTGTAACCAAGATAAAAGTTGACTATTATCACCTTGGGCAATTTGCAACTCCAAGTCCTCGATGGCCTGAACCGCTGCTGCATAGAACTGAGCTGCATAGAAACTACCGATAGAGTAGGTAGGGAAATAACCCAAACTTCCCAAGGACCAATGTATATCTTGTAGAATACCTTGATTGGGATCTGAAATATTTAGACCTAGATAGGTTTTGTAAGCTTCATTCCAGTATGCCTCAGCATCCTTAGTACTCAAATTACCCGTAATGAGTTCTTTTTCTATTTCATAGCGAATCATTACATGGAAATGATAAGTTAATTCATCTGCTTCCGTTCGAATAGGACTGGCTTCAATCTTATTACAAGCTGCATAAAAATCATGCGCACTCACATCATGTAATTGTTCAGGAAAATAGCTTTGCGCTAATTTGAAATTATGATTCCAGTAAGCACTAGATCGACCTACATGGTTTTCCCACAGTCTAGATTGAGATTCGTGAATACCAAGTGAAATGTATTTTCCTGTTGGTAAACCATAATCAGAAGATGGCAGTCCTTGCTCATATAAGGCATGTCCTCCTTCGTGAATACAAGACCAAACCATGGAAGCTAAGTTGTGCTCATTAACTCTGGTAGTAACTCGAATATCATCCGCTCCAAATCCAGTAGTGAAGGGATGAATAGATAGATCTTGCCGACCTCTATCGAAGTCATAGCCCATGCCTTTTAATAAATCTATACCAAAATCCCATTGCTTGTCTTTATCGTAGTTTCTACGCATAAAACTATCATCTGGAGCTGCTTTGGCCAGAATTTGTCTCAAAAGAGGATTCAAATGATCTTTTACTCCTTGAAAAATATGATCGAGCTGCTTGCAATCCATACCAGGTTCAAACTCCTCTAACAGGGCATTATATGGATGACCAGTGTAGCCTATTCTATCTGCTTCCTCTTTCTTAAGTTCTATTAATTGTTGGAGTTGCTGCTCATAAATGGAGTAATTTTTTTCTGCTCTTGCCTTTATCCAAGATTGATAGGTGGCGGAAATGCATTCAGATCGCTTACTAACAAATGCAGCATCTAATTTTTCCGCCCTTGCTATTTGTTTGAATGTTTCTTTGATATTGACTTGTTCTGTGGCACTTAGACTGTCTAGCTTGTCAATTAGTGTCCTGACTAATGATTTGAATGATGGATCAGTGAAAAGCTCATGTGCATAGGCACTAAGTGTACTAATCTGTCTAGATCGTTGAGATGCGCCACCTTTTGGCATATAGGTTTCTTGATCCCAATTCAACAATGCGATACTGGCCTGGACATCAAATACCTTTTGAAGCTGCTGTACGAAACCTTGATAATTTGCTTTAGTCATTAGCTTTCTTTTTTAGGATTCCAATAAGAATACAAATCCATCCAATAATAAGTATACTGCCACCTAGGGGAGTGATTGGACCCAGTATTTTTAGCATTTCTATGTCTAATAGATTCCTACACACTAATAAAATAATCGAACCCGAGAATAATAGTGTTCCCCAAAAGATTAAGTGCGCTCCGATATTGAGTAGTTGATGCTTTATGTATTGTTGAATAGCTATTAGTATCATTAAACTTAAACCGTGGTACATAAGGTAGCGTGTCGCTGTATGGTAAGATTCTAATTGTTGAGCCGTTAAAACCGACTTTAAAGCGTGTGCTCCAAAGGCACCTAAAATAACAGCTAGAATAGTAAATACAACTCCTTGCAGTAGTATTCTTTTTTGCATTTGAATTTTATAAAAAAAAATTAAAAATGATTGAACAAATTTAATGAAACTTGCTATTATAAAGAGTAGGTTTATAACTAATTATTACCCAAGGATATCCAGATTAATTATTGATGTACCTATTTAACCGATTTCTATTTGGAGCGTTATTTCTCGCCTTTTTATGTTGTTCTTGTTCTAAGCATCAAGAGCGTCAGACGCTTGATCAAATCTTTGGCGTTCAGTATACAGCTACAGTAAATGACACTACCCAAAATGAGGCTATATTTAATCAATTGGGTGCTTGGCTACAGCAAATAGAAGTTGATTTAATCTCAAGTGAATTAAATTATACTGAAGTTAGGTCTGGTGATCAAATTGGTTTCATTTTTGCTTTATATGCTACTCATACAGGATATCCATCTTCGGAGCCTTTTGTTTTCAAAGGAACATCTATTTATAAATGGGGGAAACAATTGTACAGCACTGAATTAGGTGACAAAGTACTTATTTCAACCTTTCCTACCGCACTACAAGAAGTGATTCGTGTAGGCTCTGTTGAGATTTCGGAATTGTCCCATCTGAATATCGACCAATGGCTAGAGTACTGGATTAATGAGACTATACGGGAAACCAATTTGAATAGTGGTCAAATCCTTCAATTGGATGGCAGCTTTCAATATGAAATGGAATATGACCCCACTTTTGGCCCGGTATCGGAAACTTTCCAAAATAATTGCTTAGAGATATTAAATCCTGAAGACTCTTATTTATTTAGGTCCTTACCGGAGGAGGCTGGAGCTTCAGCATGGGTAGACCAATGTTGGGCTTGGAGTGGATCTTCCATGATGATCATTATGGATCAATCCAACGGTTCAATAGATATGAGTCAGGTCACTACAGAACTAGTAGAAGAGGTTTATGGCATGGTTGATATCTATCAAATGACAACAGACTGGAAATGGTTTTTGTCGGGAGAAACATATCTACCACTTCAAAGCCCATTTTATATGGAATGGGAGGATTTATTAGTTATAAGTGATGATTTTACTGTTTTGGAACGCAAGTTGTCTCAATTGATCTTGAATGAGGTGACCGTTGAGGTACCCAGAGTATCGTCAGTTGGCGAGTTTTATGCTGCACATCTAAGGCAAATGTGTTCTAAATATTGGAAGCTCCCAGGTATTATTTGGGAAAAACTTCCTGAAAAGGGAATCTGGTCATTCAGTATGGACAGCACATTCCATATAAAGCTGAATCAATCCGATGCATTAATTGCGCCAGAGTTAATTCAAGGCGATATAGGCGAACAAGTAAATAGGGTATACGCATTTTTTGATATCTATGGCCAGCAAAAATTCATGTGTCAAGATAGTCTTAATCGTATTTTTGGTATAGATAAAAGGGGTGGTAAATCGTGGATAATTTCGGCAAAGCAACCCATAAAGTCCTGTAAAATTTTTAATCAAACTGCGGTAATCAATTTTGGAGGATTCATAGATTTACTTGACCTGCAGACAGGCCAATTTTTTAATACACCAATCTATATACCTAATCGAGATAGTTTAGCTTGGGGACTGATCGAGTATTCTGATAGACCGATTTTGGAACAGAGAATTTGGTATCAAAAGTCTAATAGTGATAGCATAAGAATTTTTGATTTAGCTCAGGATTACGCTTGGGCTATTCCTAGTTTAAAGCAAAAAGATTGCGGAGAGCGGATATTCATTCCCTTAGATACTTCAGATGTCATGTTTGAGTACTGTTCAGGTGCCTTGCAAGCTAGAAATCTTCAGGGGGATAATCTATTTGATCCGATTCCAATGGATCCATTGTTGCCTAATACTATTTTTACGGAATCTAATGGAAGTTTGCGTTTTGTAGTACCAGAGAAAAATGGTAAAGTGAAGGTGTTCAATCGAAATGGGAATCATTTTGGATTGATGATATTGGAGGATATGAAAAACTTCCTGTTAGAAAACATGAATGATGGTCCTAGACTGGAGTATATTGGTTATTCTGACGATGTAATTCAAGTATCCGGATATTTGGGTAATAACTTCAAGGTCCTTCATCAGTACAAGCACAGTACAAAAATTCTAGACCTTAAATATGCAGCATCACCAAGGGGTAAGTATTTATCGGTGGTGGAGTTGAATAAGGTGACTATTCTAGATGAAAAATTGAACGTGGTTGCCGCATTTGATATTCCTTCAAATGAGTATCTCGATTTTTACTTTGATGAATTCAATTC
>CAXQNQ010000020.1:0-3333 GCA_964225135.1 Mesoflavibacter profundi | reverse complement strand
CTTGGGGAATTCCTCTAGAAAAGAAAATCAAAACAAAGAAAGACGTTGTATTAGCTATTGGAGCAACCTTCAACAATTTCGGAATTATCTTTGATCGATTAGAAAATGGCCAAACAGATCGTCATAAGCACAGAACTTGGTCTTTTGGTCCATCAGGAGGTGTGTATTTTGGTCTAGGTAAGAAAATGGTTGTAGGTCTTAGCGGAACCGTTAGTTATAACTTCCACTACAAACATAAAATTTTCCCAAATGGCTACAGAAAAGATAAGGTTGTCAATGATAGAGAATGGTTTTCTGATAAAGTAGATCCAATCAACTTAGTGCCAAGATTTTCTATTGGTACAAAGAAAGGATTTATGTTGTACGGAGAATATTTCTTCTCTAACCTGTTCAATACGGATTATACGAATGAAATGGGCTCAATGCCTTTTGCAGGATTTGAAGTGACTCGATTTAATATTGGTATATCTTCTGATCTGAATGATTCTTTTGAAGACAAGGAGAAAATTGTAGCACCACAAACGGATGTTTCTCTATAAATAAAGAAAAAGCGCTTAGAAAAATCTAAGCGCTTTTTTTATTCTATAGTCCGAGCCCCTATGTACCACTCCTCTATCAGCCTATCTTGCTCGCCTGTTTGTTCATATACTTTCAAATAGACTGGTAAAACAAAACCTGCAGTTTCTTGCTGAGCCTCCAGCATAAAATGCTTAGTTGTTCCATTAGTCATGGCCTTAAAAGACAATATTTTACCAGAATTTTGATCTACATAAAACCAAAATCGCCTTTGGTCGTCCATACTGATAGCCAACACATCTGTTTGTGCATTATGCTCAATAGAATCCTCCCCTATATAACGTAACTGCCCATCTAAAGTATTTATAGAAAAAGGTAGACCTGATACTAAATACACCTCCTCTAACCAATCCGCAACTTCTTGTTTATTGAATAAAGTATCCTCGACTTGATCAACAAACTTAAAGTACTCCCCTTGAATCTCCGCCCAAGTAATTAATCTTCCTACTGAATCTTCAAAGGATACTCTCTTTTTAGGTCTATCACCAAAGTCGTATTGATGTAGTTGACTGAAATCAGATTGACCACCTTCTGCTTGAAAAACTATTTTACTGAAGCCAAATTTAATAGCTTGATTTTCAGACCAGGCAGTTAAACCACCCGATTGCATGAATGCTTTATTTAAAATCTCGACTGGATCTTTACCAATCATACTATCCTTTTGCTTTTTGGAGCATCCCAACAAAAAAAGACTAGCTAAAACCAATACATATATCTTACGCTTCATATGTTTCTATTATTTCAATTTAAGTGCGAATGTAAGCAATAATTACTTCTTCAGCGACTGTAGAAAATCCGAACAAGATTTTGCATTCAAACACATAGCTTTGGTCAATCCACCTGATTGGGCAGCTAATACACCATATTTTATGTCTTGTATCCCTTTAGTTGAATGGGCATCAGGATTAATACAGATTTGAACACCTTTTTCCATTGCATAAGGAATCCACTGTGGATCCAGATCTAATCTCCAAGGATTGGCATTGAGCTCTATGTGAACGCCATTTGAAGCACAGGCATCTATTATTTTTTGATGATCAATAGGATATCCCTTTCTACTCAGCAATAGTCTTCCTGTTGGATGGCCTAAAATATGCGAATAAGGATTTTCAATGGCTTTGATTATTCGTTCTGTAGCTTTGGATTCATCCATATTCAAATTACTATGAACAGATACAATTACTGCGTCAAAACCTTTTAAGATATCTGGTTCATAATCTAAGGAACCGTCAGACAAAATATCACACTCAATCCCCTTCAATAAAGTGAATCCTTCCATGGAAGCATTTAAGGCATCAATGGCTTCCCATTGCTGTATAACTCTTTCCTCTTTTAATCCATTAGCATAAAAAGCAGCTTTGGAATGATCCGTCATTAACATATAACTGTAGCCTTCAGTTTGTGCTGATTGAACCATCTCTTCCATGGAATTCATTCCATCACTATAAGTAGAGTGATTATGAATAACACCTTGTATATCAGCCTGCTCGACTAATGGATATGGGGACCCCGATTTAGATTGTTCGAGGACAAAATCCAAATGCCTGATGGTTGGAGGAATAAATGCCCAATTTTGAGCTTCAAAAAATGCAGCTTCTGTAGCGAAATCATTGTTTACATTAGGTTCTTGTCCCTCTGGCCAAGCACTTGATTCTAATAATACGCTGCCTACTTCTTTTTTTGCTACTCTTTGAATGATTAAGCTAACTCCTGTTTCAGACTTATAAATAGACGGATTCGAAGCAAGGTCCACACCTACAAATCCTAACGGTTCAAGGACACCCGGATTGATTTCAAAATCAACCAATAATTCAATCTGCTCCCCTACAACTTGTTGTTGTGCAAAGGTACCAAGTGCTTGAACGGTAGCCTGTTCAGGACCCGCCTTTTTCAATGCGTCTATGATACCTTCAGCAACATCAAATAAATAGGCATAGTGGAAGAATCCTTTGCTTTGTTGAAAATATTCTAGCTTCTGCTTTAGACTTTCTTGAGTTTTGGCACCAAAACCATTTAATTCAACTAGACGATTTTCATTTATGGCATAACTTAATTCACCTAAACTTTCAATGCCGAGTTCTTTCCAAATTACCCTTACCTTTTTAGCACCTAAACCTTTTATTTGAAGTAACTCTAATAAGCCCACAGGAGTTTGCCCCTTATATCGCTCCAAGGTTTGCATCGATCCAGTTTCCATTAATTCTGTAATCTTTGCATTGATTGCTTTACCAATCCCTTTAATATTTGCTCGTTCGGATTCAGGTAGGTCTCCTACGGCATCTGGATATTTTCTTAAAGTGAGATATGCATTGCTGTATGATCTAATTTTGAAGGCATTTTCACCATGCAACTCCATAATATCTCCCAACAATTTAAATTGTGCGGCTAATTCCTTAGTCGTCATATCCAAAAATAAAAAAAGAGATGATAGCATCATCTCTTTGCATTGAATTAAACTTGTTTTCAGTAATTTTTTGGGATCTCACCTAATATACATTCAATAAACTAATCATAGAATGGTTGGGTAATAATAGGCGTTAGATTGTGTTTATATATTTGGTATTATAAATATTATAAAAATTCTATATTAGTAAAATATAAATTCTGTTTTTGGTCATATTTCGGCATTTTTTGGCAAAAAAAAAGAGAGGTATAACCTCTCTTAGTGTAAAAATTTTGAATTACATTTTCTTTAGATGTTCATGAATAATTCAATACAAGTATCGAAATGTGTTTGAGTGTTCTAGTTTTGTTCTA
>CAXQNQ010000019.1:0-5244 GCA_964225135.1 Mesoflavibacter profundi | reverse complement strand
CAACAACGCTGCAGCTCTTTTTACATCCTGACCAATCATCTATTCTTATTTGATGCAAAAATAAGTTTATTTTTGAGATATCATTGAACCAGAACTAGGGGAAATTATACATGGAGATAACAATTACGGCTTTCGGAATAGCCAAAGATATATTTAGGACCAATGCATTACTGATTGAACTTGAGGATAAGTGCTCAGTGGATATGCTCAAGCAAGAACTAGAACGGCAATTTCCAGAGCTTGCTAAACTAAAATCTTATGCCATAGCCGTCAATGAAACCTATGCATCAAATGATCTCTTGATCAAACCTGCAGATACAGTTGTGATTATACCACCGGTTAGTGGAGGCTAAATGAATAAAATGAAATCGATAGATATCCAAATCAAATCTTCAGCTTTATCCTTGGAGGAACAATTAGCCTTTGTTTCAGATGAAGCATCAGGTGGCATAAATGTTTTCGTTGGCAACGTACGGAATCAAACAAATAATAAGCCCGTTATCAAACTTGAGTTTGAAGCATATACCCCTATGGCTATAAAAGAAATGGAACTTATAGCAAAAGAAGCACTAACGAAATATGACATTAATAAAATCAGTATTCAACATAGAATAGGTCCTTTATGGCCAGGAGAAACAGCCGTTATTATAGTTGCAAGCTCTGCGCATAGAGATGACGCTTTTCGCGCTTGTCGATACTGTATTGATACATTAAAAAAGACTGTACCTATATGGAAAAAGGAATTCTTTGAAGATGGTGCAGTTTGGGTAGCAGCACATCCCTAATATGAGTAGAGCCCTCCGAAGAGGACTCAAACCCAATATGTGTGCAGCAAAAAAAATTATTATTTTTGGGTCTTGATCATGATACGCCCATCTGGACTTCTGACCAGACCAATTACTAGTCCATCATCTACTCCTTTAAATCCAAGTTGAAGGATCTTACCACTTTCCATAGTAGACACTACTATCCCCGAATCCACCTGGAGTATAGTCCCATTGTCCATGACTTGAACTCGATCAATTACCTCTGGATATAAGGCTTGTACTAATAATACAGCAGTACTCATTTCGCGAGTTGGTAGTGTAATAGACTCTTCCTTGTATACCTTATCTTCTTGCATCGACTCATTAGCCTGATAAGCTACCTCATAACCCAATTGGTATAGCATTTGAACATATTGCTTTAAATTTCCTGTCTGAATGGGCGAAGGGAAAGATAGTACACGAAAGTTAAGTACTCGCCCTTGTTTTCCATCCGATCGTATTACATCAACATAATATGGTCCATCTTCGGAACGCTCAAATTCAGCGGAATTAATAAATAGTTCATCATTTGTTTTTAATGTGCCCAACTGACTTGGATTGATTGGAGAAGAGGAGTAGAATGGGGTTTCATTAGCAACCACGTAATATTTAGAATCATTGATTGGCTGATTATTACTAGAAATTTTAAATCTCTGGTGGCCTAAGACTACTGCCTGATTACCATCTTTCGTCAAGCTTAGCTGCTGCAACCATCCCATATTACTATTTAGGAAAAAAACAGCATGTGTATAATCTCCTTGATTAATAACATCAACCTTGTAGACCTTACCCAATTCAAAATTATTAAGGGTTTGACTACTTGAAGGCATGGACTCAAAATCAACTAAAGCCCTTTCAAACAAAGACTTTAATACCGTAAACGATTGTCCCAGAGTTAAATCAGCTGGTAACAGTAAAGATTTTTCTTCTATCCAGTCTCCTGAAATATCAGTATGAAACTTAAAATCAACAGTTGATATGCCTTTAGCAAACGCAGCCATGGGCATATTAGGTGTAGGTGGTGCAAATGGAAGTAAATAATCTCTATTTACCTCAAGATTTCTGTTGGATTGAACTACTGAGAGCATTTTCATCTCCTGATTCAACCACTCTTTCTGGGCAATGTTCATTTTTTGCCCATAGGCTAATTCAGAAGTATTTGAATCCATCATTTGCGCTACAGGCTTAGCATAGAAGACTTCTTTTTGTGCAAAAAGAAACAGTACATGAAGACTGAATAAGAAAGAAAGTAGCAATCTCATAATTTGTAATGGTTAATAAAGCCTAACAGACAAACTAGTGTTATAATAGTTAATTTGAAGTCCAAAATAGAGGATTAATACCCAGATCTTGGTATCGAACAAGACAATTGGAATGAATCACTCAAAGACTTCTACTTTTAGTAATTTGAAAGTCAAAAATCAACCAAAATATTTTTGAGAAACTTCTTTTTGGAGTCTTTTTTTATTAAATTTAGATAGTCAAAAACTTGAACACTTTTTTTCCTCCCCGTTCAGAACATCACACTCGACACTACAACATAGGTGTTAAATACTTGTAAATCAAAATCCAAAGACGCTTTGAGCGTTTAATTGTTTTAGCACAATTACATAAAGTGCCTAGGATTATAAAAACCATTACACATTCTATCAACGGATAGATTGTTTCGATTTAATTATTTTTTGAGCCTTTTAAATTGAAATCCATGTTGACAATTCAACCACAAAGGGTGCACTTCGATCTAATTCAGACAAGCCAACACGGCATACTTGAAATAGACGGTCCTAGCTTAGAAGAAATTGTTCCTTTAGGCTTTAAGTTCACTCACACCTTTACAGAGGCAAATGCATGTTTGCAACTGTGTAAGGAATTGCCTCTTGACAAGGGTCTCTTACTTAGAAACCAACCGCAGGAATCTTATAAATTCCATGTGGAGGCACCAAATTATGACATTGACATCTTGGGAATTGATGAAAACGGTAGAATCAGACAAATCGAAAAATGTCATTCTAACTCAAATTCTGAATTCCGATTCCACGATTGTGCGTACTTATTAGTCCTCAAAAGTGGAGTTTCAAAGATTTTGGGCATTAGCCCAGACGGAAGTACTACTGTTCAAATTTTGTTCTATCAAGAAAAATTAAACTAACATAACCAGGCCACCTGAAAAGGTGGCCTTTATTTTTGCCTATTAACATTCTTATGATATGCTATATTAGTAGGTTTCAAATACTCAAAGTCCAACTGATCGACTAATCGTTTTGGACTACGCATTCCATTTATATAAGCTTGCTGAACAGACTCTAATAGTTCCTTAGGCCAATATGCTAACAAAGGATTCACTCGTCCTTCAATCTCAAAACAACAAGCCTTTTTTCTTTCCAAAAGTAATTCAATTTCGCTCGATTGAAGCGCTGGCATATCGCAAGGCATAATTAACCAATTCACTTTGGTATTAAATTCAAATGCACTTTGAATACCGCCTAAAGGGCCCTGATTAAGTTCTTTGTCTATAATGATCGGACCTACTATTTGATCTGCTAAAGCTTTAGAGACAGAACAATATATAGCATCGCAAAATCCATCTAATAGATTAGCAGCCCATTGATATTGTGGAATACCATGGTATTCCATCAAGGCCTTATCCATACCCATCCGAGTGCTTTTACCCCCGCATAGGACCAATCCAAATGTTTTAGTCTTCATGGCGTTTGTAGTTCTTTTTGCCACCACTTTTCTCCAGTAAGCATACCTCTTGAATCACAATATCATGAGACATAGCTTTACACATATCATATACTGTCAAAGCAGCTACACTAGCACCTGTTAATGCTTCCATCTCTATACCTGTCTTAGCTTCCACAGATACGGAACAGATAATTTGAATGCGTTCTTCATCCAAAACTTCTATAGTCAAATCACAGTGATCCATACCAACTGGATGACACAAGGGGATCAATTGGCCGGTTTGCTTCGCCCCCATTATTCCTGCTAAAATAGCGGTCTGAAACACACTTCCTTTAGCCAGTTGAAGTTCAGAACCTTCCATTTCTTGGAGGATAGATCTTCCTAAGAAAACTATAGCGCGAGCTTTTGCTTTTCGCAAAGTCACTTGCTTCCCCCCTACATGTACCATAGAGGCTTGACCTTGATCGTTGATATGGCTTAATTTTTTCATGATCTATATCTAATAATTGGTAAAACAGTACCTGCTTGTACCGTTTCCATTTCAGCAGGAAATTGTATAAATGCGTCGTTATCTAATAGTGCTGCTAAATCACCCGACCCTTTTCCAGGGTTGAATTTAGCCGTAAGATTGGCCCCGACTTGAGTTAATTGAACAGTAGGAAAATAGGTCAAGGGTTTTTTAAAATGAATGTCCGTAGATAACACCGCTGATTCTTGAGGTTTTTCCATCTGCCCCATCGATTTATAAATAAAAGGTAAGGCATATTTATACGCACACAAGAAAGTAGAGACTGGATTACCTGGAAAAGCAAAAACTGCTTTCCCAGATACACTTTCCCCAAACCAAAATGGCTTACCTGGCTTCTGTGCCACTCGGTGAAAATGTTTTTTAACACCTAACTGCTCTAACACCTGAGGCAAATAGTCTTTTTTTCCTTTAGAAACACCACCACTTAAAATCAACATATCGTGATTTTGAAGGATATCCTTTAATCGATCAAACAAGACTTTGGACTCATCATTTAGATGAAACAAATGCACTTCTTGATGAATAGATTCAAAGATGCTTTTCAACTGTATTCCATTAGATCCCCTGATTTGAAAAGCTTGTGGAACTTGGTCTATAGGGACCAATTCATCTCCTGTTGATACTACCGCAATATAAAAAGGTTTATAAACTTGCACTTTTTGCTTACCCACTGTGGCTAATACACCGATTTCTGCTGTACCAATTACTGTCCCAGGATCTAATAATATATTCCCCTTTTGTTCCTCCACTCCTTGGCCCTGAATATTGGCGCCACAAGGCCATTGTTGATCTGATATAGTAGCAAAACCTGCATCCACTTCTAATGCTTCAACAGGAATGACTACATCATATCCATCTGGCAAAATGGCTCCAGTCATAACCTCTATAGCTGTTCCAGCACCTTGGTAGGATACTTGTGGTGTTCCCGCAAAAGCAGCTCCTTTTATTTCAAATGACTTTTTACCAGCCTCTAAATCTACAGAATGCACACAAATACCATCCATGCACACTCTATCAAATGGAGGAAAATCTCGGTCTGCTATAATAGACTCTGCTAAAACAAAGCCTAGTGCAAGGACCAAATCCACTTCAATTATTGGCCGAGCTTGCGCACGACCCATAACTACCTTATATGCTTCTGCTACACTTATCATATCTATAATTAGCCGCCTATAGTAGACATACTTTCTCTATGCCCAATGTTAAATAGTTGTTTTTCTG
>CAXQNQ010000018.1:0-2313 GCA_964225135.1 Mesoflavibacter profundi | reverse complement strand
AGATTGGATTAATTATCCAGCTTCACTTTTAGATTATTCCAACAGAAAGGATGCTAACGAGTGGTATTAGAGGCTTTTGATTTGAAAGGAACTTACTATATTCGATTAAAAATACCATATGTCTAAGACAACTCGGATAATCGGGATTGATTTCGCTCGTACTCTGGCGATTATTGGGATGATAATCGTCAATTTTAAGATTGTCTTAGGAGATGGGAAACCTTTATGGCTAAAGGATTGGTTGAGTTTTTTTGACGGTAAAGCAGCTGCTACTTTTGTTATCCTAGCAGGGATAGGTTTATCTCTTATGGCTTCTAAATATCAAACGCAAGAAGCTCGAAAGCAATTTAGAAAAACCATATACAAGCGGGCACTTTTTCTTTGGATTTTGGGATTGATATTTTACGTGTTCTGGCCCGCAGATATCCTTCATTATTATGGCGTATATCTCTTCATTGCTGCTAGTTTTATTTTCGCTTCCTCTAGGTTGATTTTAGGATTGGCCATTGTATTAATATTAGGTTATCTGATTCTGATAGGTAGTTTCCCCTATGAGCAAAGTTGGAATTTTGAAACCTATGACTATGCTGACTTTTGGACTTGGAATGGGTTTATTCGTCATTTGATCTATAATGGTTTCCATCCAGTTATTCCTTGGGCTTCTTTCATCCTTTATGGCGTTTGGTTAGGTCGACAAGATCTTAGGGATGCGTTTTTTGTCAAAAAAGCCTTTCGCCTGAGTGGAATGATATTTTTAATGTTGCAAGTTTGTTCTTGGTTGATGTTGGGCCTGTACAGTGATCTACCAAGTGAAGATTATGAATCTATGCGCTTGATGTTTGAACTAACCCCCATGCCACCTTTACCCTTTTATATGTTGGGCGGAATGGCCATAGGAACCTTTGTGATTACGGGAAGTATCCTACTTTCAGACCATTATATATCAAAAAAATGGGTACATGTCATCGCAAATACAGGAAGATTAGCTTTAAGTATATATATTCTACATGTTTTTCTAGGCATGTATATGGTATTTATCATTAAATGGGAGGAAGGCATAGGATTACTGAGTTTATCAGCGGCCTTTATTTACAGCTTGGTTTTTGGTTTACTAGCTATACTGGCATCAAATTGGTACTTAAAACGAAAGACTGTAGGACCCTTTGAATGGTTAATGCGAAAATGGAGTTCATAACAATGAAAAATTTTCTACTCGTACTTTTAACTTTTTGTGCTGGATCACTATGGGCCCAAACAGATAGTACCCTAGTCAAAGAATTAAAGTTTACAGGAGATTTCAGGTTTAGAATTGAACATGATTGGAATTCTCGTAAATCTGATGGTACCTACAGAACGGATCGTTCAAGACTAAGATATCGATTTAGGTTTGGTATGCAATATCAATTAGATACCTATTCCTCATTTGGCGCTAGAGTCCGCACCGGAAACTTGCTTGACCAACAGGGACCTCATGTAACGCTAGGCAACCAAACAGGTGAGTTTGCTTTAGTCAGTATGGGATTCGAAAAGGTATACTATCAACTCGATTATAAGAAAATTAAGTTTTGGATAGGAAAAAACACGCTTCCATTAACTAAGCTTCATGAAGTTTTTTGGAATGATAATGTATTCCCAGAAGGTGCTGGACTTACCGCAAAGCTTAATGAGCAGTGGACCTTAAATAGTGGCCATTTTATCGTTCGATCAAATGGAGGGCAATTTGGCACCGATGCTTATTTTCAAATGATTCAATCCGTGCATGATTGGTCTACTTCAGGCATTAAAATTTTTCCTGCCCTTTACCGATTTGAAAATATTTCCAATATGCCTGAGAAGGGTACTTGGACTTTAGATTATTTGGTTCTTCACTTGGCGGGTCAATTTAGAATTAGTAAAAAACCATTCTGTTCCATAGGATTGGAATTATATGAGAACTTTACGGATTATTCCGCACATCAAGATATGCTAGATGCCTTTAAGGATCAGACTAGAGGCTTGGTGAGCACACTCCAGGTAGGAGAGACAAAGAAAAAAGGAGATTGGAAAGTGATTCTCTATCTAGCAGAAATTCAGAAATATGCCTTTGTAGATTACTTTGCGCAAAATGACTGGGCTAGATGGGATTATTCATCTATGGGAGCTACAGGTTCCCGCTTGACTAATTTTAGAGGGGCTGAATTGAGAAGTGTTTACCTAGTAAAACCCAACTTCGATATCAATCTAAGAACCTATTTAGTAGAAGATTTGGTCCAAACGGGTGCTTTTCAAGAGAATGGCAGTCGAATTCGATTGGACATGAATATCAAATTTTAA
>CAXQNQ010000017.1:0-17594 GCA_964225135.1 Mesoflavibacter profundi | reverse complement strand
AGTGCCACCGTCTCTCCAGTGTAATAAGCTTTTGGATGAAAAACCATCTTAAGTTCTTGATTCTGTCCTGCCGGTAATTTCAATCCTCTTAAAATGAAGTTTACTTGGGTGAAATCTTCAAATGGTTCTCCATTTAGATAAACCTTCCAACCTTTTGAAGGTGGATAATATACTTCTGAGAATACCGCAAATTGATCAGAAGAAGCAGAATACTCATACACTAATTCATCTGGATGATAACTGGTCAATTTGATAGAGCGCTGTGCATCTGGACTAGGTTGCCAATTTTCAATGCCCGCTACATTTTTAGATTGCAACACAACCTCTTTCCCAGGATCCAAGTTTGCTAAAGCGGCCATCTCTTCATCTCCGTTAGCTATGATATTGATTTGGTCTACAAACCACGCATTACCGAGTGCGAAAGGATTCATACTAGCTTGCTCATTATCTTGAATTATATATTTGGCATTAAACATGCCATATAACGGTAGGCTATTTTGTACATCATTCAGATAATATTCAGTCATCTCTTGGAACTTCATCATTTTCGCTGCATGATATCCACCCATGGAATGATGGAAATAGGAGGCAGCAGAGTTTGCAAATGGGGAAGATCTTAAATCCAATACTCTGAAATGTGGATCAGTATCGGAAAGTATTTTTTGATCTACAGGCTTAGGCGTGGAGAATTGGCTACTAATGTTTGACTTCAGTTGGAAATCACTTTCGTCAATTGCCCTTGATCCTACACCAATAATATCAGCTCCAGCTAAAAAGGCAATGGCTAATCCTACATATAATGGATTCCAAGCTTTTTTTCTAAGACTAAAGAACATGATACCAAAAACACTACCCACTAAAAGGAAACTTCGCATCGCATCACTTGTAATCAATGCCTTTCTATCGGAAATTAAAGCGTCTTCTATAGCTTTAGTTGACCCCGCACCAATAGCTTGATTCAGTTGAGATTTAATATTAGTGTTTAATCCTGTTGGGTCACTTAAGAAAATTGCACCCAAAAGGAAAGTTACAATGACTCCTCCTGCTATGTATAGTGCTTTTTGCTTTTCTTGTTTGCTATATTTTTCGGTAAAAAAGTCTTTTAATGTCCATGCAGCCAAGATGAGCAAAACAAAAGCAGTAATATTCAAGGCCATTGAAACTGCCCTGAACTTATTCATCAAAGGCACATTATCGAATAAGAAATAATTGAGTCCTTCAAAGTTTGATCCCCAACTCAACATCATAGTGAAAAGGGCTGCAGCTGCCAACCAATACTTATTTTTATCCTTCAAGAGGGCAACACCTAATATGGCTAGGAATAAAACGATAGCTCCCATATAAATAGGACCTCCAACAAAGCGCTGCTTACCCCAATACTGGGCAGTGACACCACGTAATTGCTCTGCAAGTTGAGGATTTCTAAGACTTCTCAATACTTTATAACTCTCTGAATCCTTGTCATTGTAAAATAATTCTGAAGAACTACTTCCTATGTAATCAGGAATCAAAAAAGTCATAGACTCATTGATACCCATACTGAAATCAAAAGCATAGCTTTTGGATAGGCCATCTTCTCCAGCTACTGATCCAGAGGAGTTTTGTTTGGAAGTCAATTCTGATTTACCTCTTATACTTTCTTCTGCGTATTCTTTAGTGGTCCATATTTTACCCAAGTTCGCTCCTAGGGCCATAATTCCAGCCAAAAAGATTACACCAGTTTGCTTTGCAAAAGTAGGTAGTTCTTTTTGCTTGATAGCGTCTACAAGGTATACGGCACCGATAAACAGGCAAACAATTAGAAAGTAAAAGCTGATCTGAAAGTGGTTGGCAAAGAGTTGTAAGCCTAAGAAAAGAGCAGTCATACTTCCCCCCAGTAATAACTTACCTCGATAGGTCAATAATATTCCGGCTAAGCTTGGCGCTAGATAAGCTATAGCAATCAATTTTGTAGAGTGCCCCGCTTGATATAGATCCATATAGTTAGATGTAAATCCGAATCCTGCCGCCAGACAAATACTGAGTCGCCAATCTAGACCAATCATAATAAGAAGCAAATACATACCAGCCATCAATAATAGGAGGGAGGTGATGGGTGGCTTTGCTCCGTTACCGAACAGGAATGCCCGATAAATATGATTCAATAAACTCTTAGATTTATAATTGATTTGATAACTCGGCATTCCTCCAAAGACTCCATTGGTCCATAGTGGCCATTCCCCTTTTTCTTTATCATATTTTTTAATCTCTCCAGCATTTCCTTCTGCCTGAATATTATCTGATTGAAAAAGTTCCTTGGGAGGACTCTCTATAGTTGGCTTGAAAGTAAGTATAGCTATCACTGCAAAAACTGCAACTGCAAGCAAGTGTGGTAGTACGTTCTTTTTAAAATGGTCCATATCTAATGAAGCTTGAATGTCTTAATGGTTGGCAAAATATACTTAATCGACAAAACACAAAGGATAAATACAGGGATATATTTTCAAAAAAAATGCTTTAGTTTAGCACTTATGCAAGAAAAGGAGATCAAACTGAGCATAATAACCGTTTGCTTCAATGCCTTAGATTTGTTGAAAGGCACTGTGGAATCTGTGGCAAAACAAAAATGCCCTGGAATAGAGTATATCGTGGTAGATGGTGCCTCCAGTGATGGTACAGTAGCCTACCTTGAATCGATTACAACTATTGATCGATTTATTTCAGAACCCGATGGGGGATTATATGATGCCATGAATAAAGGTATGGAGTTTGCAGAAGGGCAAATGATTTGGTTTGTGAACGCTGGGGATACCATTTTTGGTGAGGATACTCTTACCAAGTTAATTCAAGCCATCCATCCCGATACGGATATAATTTATGGGGAAGTTATGCTAGTCAATGATGTAAGAAAAGCCTTAGGTACTCGGTCTGATTTAACTACTCAAAAATTACCCCAAAACTTAACTTGGACATCCATGCGTTGGGGAATGGTCGTCTGTCATCAAGGTTTTTTAGTTCGCAAAAGTCTGGCTCCTAAATACGATTTCAGATATGGATTAGTAGCAGATATTGATTGGGTTATCAAGTGTTTAAAGGCAAGTACTACTATTCAAAAAACAGATTTTATACTGGCGAATTACTTGCAAGGGGGCTTGTCTAAAACTTATTTTAAAAGATCCATGCAAAGCAGATTCAAAGTCTTGGCTACGCATTTTGGGCCTGTCCAAACTGCTATTGCGCATATCTGGATTATTATTCGGGCGGGAATATTCAGCATACAACGAATCGGAAAGGAACGCTATTAAATGAAATCTACATCGGTGTAGTTCGGGAATTTCATTAGAAACTTGATAGCTGAATCAATAGGGTAGTCCTTATAGAGCACCTTGTAAATGGTACTAAAAATAGGCAAGTTAATGCCTAATGACTTGCTCAATCCCTCCACTATCCAGGCGGTACGATAGCCCTCAGCTAATTCATCCGTTTCATCTATTATTTCTGGAATAGATTTACCTGAACCTAATAGAAAGCCAAACTTATAGTTTCGACTATCTTTTGATGTGGCAGTACATATCAGATCTCCCATACCCGCTGTTCCAAGGAAAGCTTTTGGTGTGCTTCCTAATTTTTGACCTAATGCTATCATATCAACCATTCCTCGATTGATTAGTACAGCTTCTATATTTTTGCCTAACTCTTTTCCCTTTAAAATACCTGCCCCTATAGCTATTACATTTTTCAAGGCACCCGCAATTTCAGCTCCCAACATTTCATAAGAACCAAATACGGCAAAGTATTCCGAGGATAAGGCTTTGATTCCAGCTGAGATAACTTCATCGAAATCAGAAAATATTACTGAAGCAGTAGGCTTGCCTACCATGATCTCTTTCGCTAAATTCGGTCCAGATAGCACTCCAATGCGAATAACAGAAGATTCTTGTCTGATGACATCACTGATCAAATGAAAATCTGATCGATTAATGTTTAGTTCTCTATTCCCATCTAATTTAAAGTTAGTATCAAAGCCTTTGGTACAATGTATTAGAAAATGCTCGGGACTAAGATATGGCGCAAATGCCTTCATCATCTGCCTGAAATTAGCTGATGGTACAGCCAAAAAGATGAGTTTGCAAGATTGCGCTAATTCCTCTAATGAATCAATAGCCTTTATTTTGGGTGAAAGCTTGTAGCCTAAATGACTATGTGTAGTGTTGATTTCCTCAATCACTGAAGCATGCCTGCTGTATAGAAGTATATCGCTGTTATGTGCAGCAAGGGAAGCAATCGCCGTTCCAAAACTTCCAGATCCTAATACACCTATTGAATACTTCATAATTATTTAATGCCAGACGACCAATTTTGGATCTGATGTGTTAGCTTAAGCAAATACAATAATACTACAATTAACTCTTCCGTTAAATGGTCAATCTAATTTATTGCAAATTTACAAAATGAAAACATCTATGTACAGCTTGGGTTTAATACTTTTCTTGACTATATGTCAAATGCAAGCTGCGTGGAGCCAAGAGCAAGTATATCCTATTGTTGCTGTTTCTTCCGTTACTGATATAGCTTATAGCAATCCAGATGTAGCAATAGAAGTAATAGATGAATCTAAAAAGGCAACTGGATATTGGATGTATAAGGCAAGGGGTCAAAAAGTTTCTTCCGATAAAATAGTTGTTTTCTTACATGGATATGGTGGATATAATCCTATGATTTATGGTCATTGGATTCGGCACTTGGTACAACAACAATATGTAGTGATATTTCCAAGGTACCAATACAATGTTTTCTTTCCTCGTCCAAATAAGTTCGCTGAAAATGCTGCCGAAGGAATACGATCAGCATTAAACTACCTGGAAGAAAAGGAAGGTATAAATCCAGTTGATCAAGCTTTTTATGTGGGGCATTCCTATGGAGGTACTATTCTTTCAGAATATATGATCCATTTTGTTTCATTTGACATACCCAAACCAGCAGTGGCCTTGCTCTGTGCACCTGGAACTTCTAGACTTTCAGGCGGAAGATTATCGAGTTATGCACCAATTGATCCTACTGTGAAAATGGTTATTATTGAAGAGTTTAGTGATTGGGTGGTTGGAAACGAATTCTCTAGAAAAGTATTCAAGGAATCCCCTAAGGAAATGCAAAAGGCTTTAGTGGTAGATATCCCTCAAGTACTAGAGGATTCCTACTACCAAGCACATCATAATGAATGTTACAGTGTCGATTTAAACTTTGATTCAGGATTGAGAAACTATACATCTAGTAAATCATTGGAAGTTGGAGAAGTCAATGAATTAGACTATAACTTATACTGGCGGATTTTTGATTTACTATGTGCAAATAACCAGCAGGCTGATCAAATATTATTTGATTCCAGCACATTTCAACTTTGCCCGGAACTTACTCCAAAATTAGAAGCATTACAGATTCAACACATTATTGATTAGTATCGGAAAGTGGAACATATTCATGCTCTAGCCAATTACAGAAGTTTTCAATTTCAAAAGCGTTGTCCACTGCATATTGACCAATGTGCGTTCTTCTTAACGCAGCTAAATAACCTCCAGAATTTAAAGCTAATCCAATGTCGTTGGCAATGGATCGGATGTATGTTCCCTTACTACAGGTGATTTTAAAATCCATTTCAGGAAGCTCAAATCGAGTGATCTCAAAGTCATAGATGATAACCTTTCTAGATTTGATATCTACTGTTTGTCCTTTTCTAGCTTTTTTATATAATGGAACACCATCTACTTTGATGGCGGAAAAAACGGGAGGTACTTGTTCGATTTCTCCCATGAATTGATCTTGGATGACTTGTTTAACCTGCTCAAGCGTAATATGATTATAGGGATATTCTTGATCAACTTCCGTCTCCATATCGAAAGATGCAGTACTACCCCCTAATCGAATAGTTCCTGTATAGACTTTTTCCATACCTTGGTACTCATGGATCGTTTTAGTGGCTTTTCCCGTACAAACAATTAATAATCCAGTGGCCAAGGGATCTAATGTTCCTGCATGACCAACTTTTATTTTTTTGATGCCTAAAACCTTTCTTAGGCGATATCTAATCTTATTAACAATATCAAAGGAAGTCCAATCGATAGGTTTATCAATCAGAAGAACTTCACCAGCTTTGAAGTCCATACTCCTCTCGGGTGAGGGAGGTTGTGAATCATCACTATTCATCAATTAATAAATTGGTTAAAAATAGGTTTTGATAGTTTTATCAAACCGTATAAATCACTAACGCTATAATTCCTACTACAGCGCAGTAAATTGCAAAATAAACCAATTTACTTTGTTTGACAAGTCTGATCATCCAATTGCAGGCAAAAAGACCAGTGAAAAAGGCAGCAAAGAAGCCAGTTGACAAATAAAGCAATGACTGACCTTGGCTAAAAAAGCTCGGATCAAGTAAATCTTTTGCCATCTTTCCAAGTATAAGTGGTACAACCATCAAGAAGGAAAACCGAGCTGCCTTAGATCGATCTATTTGTAGTAATACAGAAGTAGATATAGTGGCTCCAGATCTGGAAATACCCGGCAAAATGGCTATAGCTTGGGCAATTCCAATAATAAAAGCATCTGTCCAGCTAGCTGACTTTCCAGTAGATTTAGCCTTGTCTGCTAAGAATAGTAAAAGTGCGGTGACCATAAGCATACCGCCTATTAACAATATATTTCCGGTGAATAATTGGTTTAGAACATCGTCAAAAACAAGTCCAATTATCGCAGCGGGAAGCATGGATAAAATGATTTTTAAAGAAAAATGAAGTTGAGTTCGATCTTGTCTATCTAATAAGCCCCTCAGGATTTCTCCAACATCTTTTCTAAACACAACTATCGTACTTAGAGCGGTAGCAAAGTGCAAGACTACAGTCATTTGCATATTTTCTTCACCGAGTTGATTGTTTTTGAGTATAGCATTAGCCAATTCAAGGTGACCACTACTACTTACAGGTAGGAATTCTGTAAGACCTTGAATAATCCCAAGAATGATTGCTTCCACAAGTTTTGACATGCGGGCTTATTTTTTGAAAATAGCATAGATTTCTACTCCTAAACCACCAAGAATTACGATAGGTGCTAGGATAGTCCTTCTGGATGAATAGATCTCATCAGCATTCCATTGAGTTGCTTCTTGAGCACCTCCAGACATTAAAAGAATGCCTAGTAAAACTAATGCGCCACCAGCTGCCATCAATAAATAATTTTGCTTATTGAATAGCATTTGTTTAGGCTCTGAAGTTTTCTTTTTAACTACAACTTTCTTTTTGCTCATGATCTCTTATTTTTTATAAAGCTCATCTACCTCTGCATTCAAGTATTTTTGAACCGCCGCGTAGCTCGATACAAAACTAATAAACGGACCCACAAAAATAACAATCATTAGTAATAAAATATTATCGGAGCAGAAGCCTTCCACTCCCAATTGACTAGCAACCAGTTTTTGAACGCCTAGTATTCCAGCTATTGCTATCCCACTACTAATGAATCCTGCGAGTAGTCCTTTTTTCAAATATGGAGCTTGGATAAACGACCTACTTGCTCCAACTAATTCCATGTTTCTAATAATGAATCGATCATTAGACATCAAAATTCTGATAGTACTAGATATGGTGAAAAAGGCAACAGCGAGGAACATAATACACAAGCCTAGTGCAATTATATTCAGCGATTGAAAATGATCCCCTAAGGTTGACCACATGTTTTCTTGATAAAGCACTTCTTGTATATATGGACTAGCTTCTATGTTAGCTTTGAATAGTTGAATACTATCTTCTACTAGATAAGTCGGTTGCAAATTAAAACTTATGACATTAGGTAAAGGGTTGGTCATCCCTAACTGATCTAAATCCTCTCCTAACTCTTCTTCAAAAGCTTTAATAGCTTCTTCCTTAGGTATAAATTCTACAGATCCTAAGCTTACATAAGGATGATTGACAAGGAGTTCAATGGCTTCCTGATTTTGACCTTCTGTATTACTATCTACTAATTCAGCATAAAGGTCAATGTTTTCTTGGGTAGAATCCAATAGGCATCTGGTCTCGAAAAGGAGCCAAAGCGCCACACCGGTTACAAGTAAAATAAGACCTCCTAAAGTGGCTGATCTTGCAATACCAGACTTACGTTTAATATTTCTTTTGCTTCTTGAACTCATTTGAATATACTTGGTCTGCATAAAAATAAAAAAGATGCTGTAAATACACTTTACAGCATCTTAATTTATATACAATAGCCTGAGATGTTTTTACATTTCAGAGGCTGATTTGAAGATTCTATTGAAATTGATACCATTACCCATAGAACCTTCCCGTGTCGAGAAGAATATAAACAATGGTTTACCCACGATATGATCTTCAGGCACAAATCCCCAGATTCTGGAGTCTTCAGAATTATGTCTATTATCCCCCATCATAAAGTAGTAATTCATTTTGAAAGTGTAAGAGTCAGCAATTTCACCGTTTATTCTAAAACTTCCGTCTTTTTCTCTAACCACATCGTTTTCCTCATAAACATCAATGATTCGCTCATAAAATGGCCAACTTTCTTTAGTCAAGGCTACAGTCGCACCAGCTTGAGGAATATAGATTGGTCCAAAGTTATCATTATCCCATTGTTTGGAGTTAGTTCCATCGTGTGGGAAGGTATTTGGACTAGGAATTTGGAACTGATTTTGCGTCTCCCGGTCAAAATGTTTGATTTCCATTTTAGGGAACATCTCTTGCAAATATGCCTTTTGCTGATCGCTAAGTACGATAAGACCATACTGTAAATCACCCATATCTTCTAAGGAGATTCCCTGCTTACGAAGGTTTTCTTTAGCAGATTGCAATCCTTCAATTTCATTGATATTTGGAATCATGTAACGGAACTGAATGTTTTTTGGATTTTCTGCCTTTTTATTATCAATATAAACTTGACGATCAACGATTTTTAAGGAATCACCCGGCATTCCAATACATCTCTTTATATAATGGTCCCTTTTGTCTAACGGTCGAGTGGTTAGCTTTTTACCTCTTGTAATTTGGTTGATGGTTGGATTGTTTGGTGCACGCCTAACGTCATAAATGCTAAAGGTCCTTCTCTTGTCTACATATACACTGTCTCCTTCTGGGTAATTAAACACTACTGGATCATATCTTTTTACTGGAGAAATAGCCGGTAGTCTAGTGTCGGGAATATTCGGACTTTCAATGTAAGATTCGGTGTTGATTCCTGGAATTCTATTGTGAAGTAATGGAATCATCAAAACAGTTCTCGGTGTACGTATTCCATAATGTGCTTTCGAAACAAATAAGAAGTCTCCAACATTTAAAGAACCCTCCATTGAAGAGGTTGGTATCGTGTAAGCTTCAATCAAAAACATACGAATAAAAGCAGCTGCGAATACTGCAAATCCAACAGCTTCGACCCACTCTCTAGCTTGGTTTTTCTTATATGGAGATTTCCCAATTAATCTATTAGCTTCTACTTGCTTTCCTGCTTTGATTAATGCCTCTATTTCTTTTTTGTAAGCTTCTTCTTCTACTTCGTTCGGCCCTTTATAGGTAATCTTAGCATCTCTTGCTATTCTTAAAAAGATAACAGGCGAATAAAAGGCAGCCCAAATAGTATGCTTTAATTCATATTGCCTAAATGATCGAACAGTTTGTACACAAAGAGAGGTATAGTAAAAGATGTTAACTATTGGTACAAAAGCATAAATGATTTTCCAAGAAGGTCTACCCACTATTTTCTGAAGTGTTAGCAGATTGAGGATGGGTACTAAGCCTTTCCAAGCAGCTTGATCAGCTTTAGGAAATAACATATAACAGCTGATGCTAAATAAAACATAGCTAATCAGTAAAAAAATAAAAATCTCCATGTATGATGTGATTTGAAAGTTCTTATTGCGCCTTAAATTAAAACAAATTTTTGGTTTTGAGTTAAAATATGGACAGGCGTTTATTCTTTGAATACAAAACCGGTTACTTTAAGGATTTCAGGCTTCTTTAACTCTCGAAAAAAGACTCGAACCTTCTCAGAAAAGTATCCATGCTTTTTGGGATTGTATGTAACTAGGATAGACCCATAAGTCTTTGGTGGGATTGATATGTTCTCCCAGTCAGGAACGGTACAACCGCAGTCTACTCGAATGGTTTCAATACTTAGGGTATCCAGTGTATTATTGAAGAAGACGAATTCATGGGGATAAACTGGACCATAATCAATGTCTCCATAATCAAATGTCAAGGTACTATCCGTCCAAATGACTGATTCTTGTGCTAGGGCAGTATGTTGAATACCCCATAAATAAAGAAAAGATAGAAGCAGGTATTTATTCATCATTTAGAATTTCCCAAGTATGGTCAGCTAATAATTTGACAGATGCAACGTATTCTAAGGTGTTATTTTTCCCCCACTCCTGTGGAGCTACTAATGAAAGCATTTCTTGACCTTTTTGTCTTTTGTATAGATAATATGTTCTACCAACAAGTGGCTTGATACTCATATCTGCTTGATAGATACGTTCACTAATATTCACTCGGTCATGAATAGCTTGTGCCTGTTTAGCTAGTAGTTCAATTTGCTCCCTAATTTGACCTAGTTGCATGTCAGATTGCTCGTACATAGCCGCTAAAGCATTGCCTTTTAATCTCCCTTTATCTATGGGTTTGATTAATTGACCACCACGTTCGTGAGCATACGGTAGGGTAGAAGGGGTCTCTGTAATAGAGTCCTTGTCAATAGGATTAATAAAGTTTTCCTTTTCTTTATTCATACGCCAAAATAACGGAATAAAAGGGAAATTGTTTTGCAGAATAGGTTAAAAGAAAAAAGGCACTCAGATTATTACGGAGTGCCTCTTTTTTCGTGATTGAATCAATTACTTTAGTGTAAAAGAGCCAATACCACATAAGTATCCTTTGTTGTATACTTCTACAGCATATGTACCTGCATCAAAAACACCATCAGGCTTCCAGTTGATACATAGGTTGGTTTTATCGTTAGCATAGTCGTAAGTCTTTACAGCTGTGTAACGAATCTGCTCTTTATTACGCTGATTGGTTAAGATCCCTGATCCTTTAGAATCATTGGCAATCGTTTCTCCTTGAGGTGTAATGATTCTAATTTGGAAATCTTCTGATCCTGCATTTGTTACTTCGTTTACAGTAGTTTCAAAACAAAGCTCTAACACTTCAATGTTTTTCGCTTTTTTCTGGTCCACCATTTTACCGTTACCTTTAGATCTGAGACCTGTTGCAACGATATTTTCAACTTTAATAACTGATGCGAAACGCACGGTTTTAGAAAGACCAGAATTCTTGCTATTTAACTCCTCTTTTTCGGCAGTCAGCATAGCCTTGGCCTCCGATAATTCAGAATTTACAGTTCTTTCTTGCACTAAATCAGAGTTTAGAACCATATTCTCATCGGAAAGCTTGGAGTTCTCCTCTTTTAACTGAGCGATTTCAGCTAGATAACCATTGACCTCTACTTTAAGAGCATCTAATTTTTGTTTAGCTTTTCTGTAGTCTTTCTTGTATCTGTACAATTCTTGAATTTCAGCTTTTTTAGCTTCCAATTCAGCCATTTGCTCATCATTAAGGCTCTTCACCTCGTTATTTTCAGCCAATAATTCCTCAAATTCTACTTCTAGATCTTTGATTTGTTGGTCTAGGCTTTCATTGTCTTCCGTAAGAGTCATGTTATTTTGCTCCATGAACTCATTTTCATTGTTCGCTTTAATTAGAAACGTAGCAAGGGTCAGGCAAAGAACCAATAGCGCTGCGATGATTACTCCACCTACAACGTATACTTTTTTGTTTGGATTCGCTTCCTGATTAGGGTTATCAATTAAATTTTGATTCTCAGTCATGATAAAACAATTTCATTTTTGTGATAGAAAATTATAAAATGGTGTTTAGTTTCTATTCATCCGTATGTTATTCTGCGAAATTAATTACTTGATTCAATAGAGATAGGTTTTAGCCACAAAAAATGTTCGAAAAAAGAAATTTTTTTATTCAATCTTATTGAATTTGGTTATTTAAGGGACAAAAACTTATCCTATCCTATAAACGAATAATTTCAATTAAATTGTGCAAGTATAATTTACTATTATTCTAACAGTATACATAATTTACTATTGCTCAAAAGAATTATCAAATGCAGTTAACCAAAAATATAGATGAGTCTAGGGTTCTTTTTTTAGATATAGAGTGCGTGAGTGGTGAAGCACATTTTGAACTGCTTCCGGAAGATATGCAAGCACTCTGGAGGCATAAAGCCAAAAGTGTACTAAAAACCTCAGATTTTTCAGAAGAAGAACTTCAAGCTTCTTACACGAATAATGCAGGGATTTTTGCCGAATTTGGAAAGATTGTCTGTATATCTGTAGGTTTTGTGTTTTTGGATAAGGCATCCAATAAAAAGAGTATCAAACTCAAGTCCTTCGCTGGACCCGATGAAGATCTTTTACTAAAAGATTTTGCAGAATTACTGAATCAATACTATCCAGATTCAAGTAAATCCTATATTTGTGGCCATAACATAAAAGAGTTTGATATCCCCTATATTTGCAGAAGAATGCTGGTTAACAGTATCCCATTACCCCATATCATTGATGTGGCGGGCAAAAAGCCTTGGGAAACGGCTCATTTTATTGATACTATGGAGATGTGGAAATTTGGTGATCGTAAGAACTTTACCTCACTCAAATTATTGGCTGCCGTATTAGGTTTTCCTTCTCCAAAGGACGATATAGATGGTTCTGAAGTCGGACGAGTGTATTGGGAGGAGAATGATATTGACCGAATCAGTCTGTATTGTGAAAAAGATGTACTGGCAACAGCACAATTATATCTAAGATTAGCTTTGAAACCTTTATTATCAACAGAACACGTGATTCACGTGAAAAATTAAAACGCTTTATGAAGCATTTGATCGCACCTTCAGTCCTTGCAGCGGATTTTTCTAATCTTCAAAGGGATTTTGATATGATCAACTCTAGTCGAGCAGACTGGTATCACGTAGATGTGATGGATGGTAGTTTTGTACCGAATATCTCCTTTGGGATGAACATCGTCAAGACTATGAAAAAGATGGCTCAAAAACCATTGGATGTGCATCTAATGATAGATAATCCTGATCAATATTTAGAAGCTTTTAAGGATGCAGGTGCTGATGTGTTGACGGTGCATTATGAAGCCTGTACACACTTACACAGAACCCTTTCAGCCATAAGAGCCCTTGGTATGAAAGCAGGTGTAGCAATTAATCCGCATACTTCTGTTCATTTATTAGAAGATGTACTAGAGCAAACTGATTTGGTTTGTATTATGTCTGTAAATCCAGGTTTTGGAGGGCAAAAGTTTATTTATCAAACTTTAGCTAAAATCAAAGCCTTGAAAGCAAGAATCATAGAGCGAAATTTGGCTACTATGATAGAAATTGATGGCGGCGTTGGTCTCCAAAACGCAGAAGAAATCTTAAAAGCGGGTGCTGATGTATTGGTTGCTGGTAGTTCGGTGTTCAAATCAGAAGATCCAATAGATACTATTGATCGATTAAAGAATATTGGACAATAATTTAATGATTAGCAAACCATACTTCTTCTTAATGCAGTACAGAATCATCTTAATTGCCTTTTTCCTATTTGGCTCATTATATGTGGCAAATACTCAAACTATATCTGGGCGCGTGGTAGATGAACAAACGGAGGAGATGCTTGATTTTGTTACTGTATATGTTCGAGGACAGAATACGGCATCTGAAACTAACTTAGAAGGTTTATATACGATTGATGTGCCAGCAAATCAGCGCTTCGATTTAGTCTTTAGTAGAGTAGGGTATAAAGAGTATAGTCAATCCTTTCCAGCCCTTAAATCAGGAGAGGCAAGAACACTTAATGTCAGCCTTGCTTCTGCTGGATTAGGTGTGGAAGTAGAAATCCGAGCTGATGCCATGGATAGTGATGGTTTTATTAGAGAGGATGCAGAGGCTTTTAAGCGTTTACCAACAGCATCGGGAAACTTAGAGAGTGTATTGCCGCATATCGCACTGGGTGCCAATTCAGGTGCTGGTGGTGAGTTGAGTTCCCAATATCAAGTACGTGGAGGCAATTACGATGAGAATTTAGTCTATGTGAATGACTTTGAAATTTATCGACCTCAGTTGATTCGAGCAGGCCAACAAGAAGGTCTTTCATTTCCCAACGCGGATTTGATCAGAGACCTTTCTTTTTCATCAGGAGGATATGCAGCTAAGTACGGAGATAAGCTATCTTCAGTCTTAGATATCAAATATAAAAGGCCGGATCAATTTAAATCGAGTGTGTCCATGTCTCTATTAGGTGGATCTACCCATTTTGAAGGTAGTAAGGTGCTTGGTGGTTCTAAATTTAGACGATTTAGATATTTAGTAGGTGCCAGATACAAAACCACGGCCTATTTATTAGGTAGTCTTGACTTGAACGGCGAATACAATCCTGCATTTACAGATATACAGGGTTATTTTACTTTTGACCTAACCAGAGATTTACAATTGGGTTACCTCAGTAACTTAAATCGTTCCGTGTACGAGTTTCAACCGGTAACTCGATCTACGGCAATTGGGTTGATAGACTTCTCTTTAGAATTGTTCTCTACTTTTGAAGGACAAGAAGTAGATGATTTCACTAATTATACCAACGGACTTTCCTTGACTTATCTTCCAGATAGAGATAAGAATCCATATTATCTAAAGCTTTTAGCTTCTAGGTATGAGTCCAGTGAAAATGAACGATTTGATATTATTGGAAATTATAGTCTTCGTGAGATCGAATCAGATTTCAATAGTTCCAATTTTGGTGAGGTGATCGGCGAGTTAGGTTCGGGTATTCAGCATCTATATGCTCGGAATTCATTCAATGCAGAAGTAACTAATGTAGAGCATAAGGGTGGAATAGAATTGCAATTAAATCCAAAGAATGAGGCCGTTACTTCAAGCCATTTTTTACTCTGGGGGGCTAAATATCAGCACGAAGCGATTAATGATAAGATCAATGAATGGGAAAGACTAGATTCAGCTGGATATTCGTTGAATTACGATACATCATCGGTTCAGTTGTTCTACGTCTTAAAATCAGAAAACCAATTAAAATCGGATCGTTTCTATGCATACGTTCAAGATACCTATTCATGGTATAATCCGGATAAAGGAGAGTTGAAGTTAACTGCAGGCGTTCGATTGAATCATTGGACCTTAAATCAAGAAACTTTCTTATCTCCAAGAATGCAATTGCTTTATAAACCTCTGAACAAGGATAAAGATATTTCTTATCGTTTTGCCACAGGTTACTATTATCAACCTGCATTTTACAGAGAGTTGAGGAGATTAGATGGTACTTTAAATCCGAATTTATCTGCACAAAAGTCTTTTCATGTAGTGAGTGGGTTTACCTACGATTTTCAACCTAAACGATTTGAAGGGAATACCTTTAGATTTATTATGGAGGCTTATTACAAGCGACTCTGGGATATGGTTTCTTATGATTTGGATAATGTAAAGATTAGATATACTGGTGAAAATGATGCTACAGGCTATATTACAGGAGTTGATTTTAGATTGAATGGAAATTTTGTAGAAGGTGCAGAATCTTGGTTTAACTTATCTTTTCTGAGGGCTAGAGAATCTATTACAGGAGTGCAGCATATGATTCGTCCGCTAGGTTCTACCGAAGGTGTAGAAGTTGACGATGTTCCAAGACCAACGGATAGATTGATGAATATGTCCATTTTCTTTCAAGATTATCTACCCAATAATGAAAATTTCAAAATGAACTTAAACCTGAGTATTGGAACTGGTTTGCCTTTTGGATTAAAGGGAGATAATGTGGTGTACAGAAATACATATCGCTTCAGACCTTACCACCGGGTGGACATTGGATTTGCTTATCAATTGTATGGTTCTGATAAAAGTGTAAAGAATCCGAAAAATCCGTTCCGATTTACGGAATCGGCTTGGTTGAGTTTAGAGGTTTTCAATATGATGGATACCCAAAACGAAGCCTCGACTACTTGGATAAAGACCGTATTCAAGCAACAATACGCCATTCCAAACTTTTTGACTTCTCGAAGAGTCAATCTGAGAATGCGCTTTGATTTCTAAGTTTTGCTACTAAAAATGATAGATTTTAGTGCTAGGTGTTGGAATCACCGAATATTTCTTTTAATTTCGCACTCGTTAAAAGCCTAATGCCTGATTTACAGGTTATTTGGGTTTGGTTAAACCATATAAATTTAGCTTTATGCCTGTTAAAATTCGCTTACAGCGTAGAGGTCGTAAGAAAAGACCTTTTTACCACATCGTTATTGCTGATTCTAGATCTCCACGTGACGGTAGATTTATTGAAAAAATTGGTGTTTATAATCCAATGACTGCGCCTGCAACTATTGAAGTAGACCATGAGAAAGCACTTTCATGGTTGGCTAATGGTGCTCAGCCGACGCATACAGTAAATGCTATTCTTCGTTACAAAGGAGTAATGTACAAGAAGCACCTTCAAAGAGGAGTTGCTAAAGGTGCAATGACTCAAGAAGAGGCAGATCAGAAGTTCGCTGCTTGGTTAGAGCAGAAAGAAGCTTCTGCAGCAAAAGCAATCGAAAAGCAAAAAGCTGCAAAAGAAGCCCTTAAAAAAGAGCAATTCGGAGAAATTCCTCAAATCTTTAAAGAAGAGGCTCCTGCTGAAGAAGCACCAGCTGCTGAGGAAGCAACAGAAGAGGCTCCTGCTGAAGAAGCACCAGCTGCTGAGGAAGCAACAGAAGAGGCTCCTGCTGAAGAAGCACCAGCTGCTGAGGAAGCAACGGAAGAGGCTCCTGCTGAAGAAGCACCAGCTGCTGAGGAAGCAACGGAAGAGGCTCCTGCTGAAGAAGCTGCTCCTGAAGAGGAGAAAAAGGACGATGCAGAATAAGCATATCGAACAAAAAATTAAAAAGCTGGACAAAAAGTCCGGCTTTTTTTTTACTTTTACCTCAAGTAATAATATAACCCTTTTATAATATATATGAACCTGGCAGGAAATGTTCCTGTCAGGTTCATCTTAAAATATAGATAAGCTATGCTTGCATTGGACGCAAAATATCAAAAAGAGCTAGGCAAGATTAAATCAGGTGTACAAAAATCTGAGGCACTAGCACTCTATTTAGATGAAGAGGAAGAAACGCATTATTTAGCTTTAAGAGAGGCTTTTGAACCGCAAATCCTTAGTCTTTACAACCAAGTAGCAAAAGACAATCCATTACAACTCATGGCTTTCGAGCAATATGTATTGGACGAAGGTTTTGAAGGTTTGGCTTTACCTAAGTTCTTAGGTTATTCAGTTCTGCGTGGGGAGATTAATGAAAATTACAAATACCTAGTTTCTCAAGAGCAGTTCAGTGCCATCCTACTAGCGGCATGTAATTCTGCCAATTTTGATATCCTAGCTAAACGTATGGGACAAACCGTGCAATTAGGATTTTCTTTGAGCTCAGATATTTGGGTGACTTCCTTGATTGAAAAAATCAGTAATAAGCGTGTAAAAACCTTCTTGCTGACTCAGAAGATGTCACAGTATAGAGTACTTGAAAATAGAA
>CAXQNQ010000016.1:0-3474 GCA_964225135.1 Mesoflavibacter profundi | reverse complement strand
ATAGCTATTGAAAAAGGCAATAAAAAATTCTCCCCATTATAACTGTCCTCGATTTCAACTTCATCTTTTTCAAATTCAATAGCTATACTGAATCCATCGAGCTCCTCATAATTCATATTATTGATACCTGATGACATAGCATAATTATCAAATATGACCTCAATATCTTCTTCTAATACAACGCCGTTACCATCCGAATCCAAGTGTTTATAATCCACCCCATAATAGCTTTCTCCATCCCAACTAGGTGCAAACTGTTCTTCAAATGTGGTATTGGCCATAGGTCTAAATATCCCATCTAAACCCGTATTAAGATAAACAGAAACAACATCCAACATCTGCACAATTCCATCCTGATTAGTATCACCAGGTCTCACACAATCCAGGTAGTGACATAGCTCTGTTTCGTGTCCCTCCGACAGAACGTTGGAAACCATAATCTCCGCTTGAGTACCTAATACACATGGAGAAGAAGTATTGGAAGAGCTATGTGTAAATTTTACACGTTGCCCTACGTGCAGATTGATATTTGACTCAACTATTTCATAGACATCTAGATTATCTGTAATGATGAAATCGTAACAGTCAGAAACATTTGCTTGTGTAACTACATATCCAGTTTGAAAAGTAAGTGCTTGTGCCAACAGAAAGCTAGGCACTAGACATGCAATAATAATAAGGTTTGTAGTAATGATTCTATAAAACATATCAAATCCGAATTTCAATAAGTCAAAAAGGATTGGTTTGAGGTACTAATGACAAATAAGTTTCGTAATATTCTAATATACTAGAATTGGTTTTATGTTAATTAACATTTTATTTAACAGAATACATAGGTGCCGCAAAATAAATAGTGACAAAAAATGGCAAAATCCAAATTATTAACGGCTATCCAGTCTTTGTCAAGAGAAGAGGTCAATGCCGCTAGAACAAAAATCAAGCACCAGTATCTTCCAAAAAGAAAAGATATTCAATCGCTTTTTGAAATACTCCTATTAAGTGATAAGCTTTTTTCAAAAACAGTAGTTTGGACAAAAATCTATGGTAAAAAAACAACTTTTAATGATACTAAATGGAGGGCGATTCAAATGAAACTCAACACCCTGTTGCTTGAAGTCATACAAGAATCCGCCCTAAATCATGAGCTAATTCCACTTAGGAATCTGATAGAATTGAAAATTTTTGATCAACGAAAATTGAATAAGCATTTTGATTCATCGTGGTCAGAGCTAGAACAAATCATTCAAGGTCCAAGACATACAGAGGATTATTTCATATTGTCTAAAGCCTATGAAATCAAACAAACTAAAATACTCAAAGAAAAAGCGAAAGCCATTTCATTTGATGCACTAAACTTGTCCAATAATTTTAATGAGCTATATTACGCTTGCCAGAAATTAAAGAATATTTGCTACACCTTCTCCTATCAATTAAATGTTCAGTCAACTATTCCCCATCAAGAAATTTTCTTGACCGAATTGAAAGAAAATTCTAGTTCAAATCATCCCCTAATCAATCAATACCTGAATGTTATCTTTCTTTATAAAAAACAAGAGGGATATAACCTAGAGCAATGTATGGCCCAGTTTGTAGAACAACATCAGGCTATACATCAAGAAGAAGCTCTAAATATCTTAACCTTACTGATGAATTATTGTATCGACTTTAAAATCAATAAAGGAGAGCAAGCATACTTCAATCATTTATTTAAACTTTACCAATTAGGTATTGAAAAAGGCATACTAATTGAGCAAAATCAGCTCAATCAAATGCATTATAAAAATATCGTGACTGTGGGACTACACACCATGAATTTAGACTGGACCGCTTCATTTATTGAAAACTATACCCAATTGTTGCCTCAAGCAGCTCAAGCTAATGCATATAATTTCAACTTGGCCAAAGTATTATTTAAACAAGAAAATTATGATAAGGTAGTAGAATTATTAAGCGAGGTTGAATATTCAAATATCCAGTATCAACTCAGTTCTAAGCTAATTCTGATAAAAACCTACTATGAATTGGATGAAGACCAAGCGCTAGAGGCATTGATGGAGAGCTTCAGATTATTATTAATTAGAAATAACAAAATCTCAAAAGACTTTAAAACTCAATACCTAAACCTATTAAAGTATCTAAAAAAACTAGTTTACCTGAATCCATATAATACTGATGAAAAGAAACAACTCTTAAATGATGTGAACAGTAATAACGAATTGGCCGATAAAAAATGGATACTTGGGAAATTAAAAGAAAAGGCTTGAGTAGGTACTCAAGCCTTTTCTTTACATGTGTAAAGCTCTATTTCCTGTTGCATCAAGAGCAGCTTCCTTAAATGCTTCTGTATAAGTAGGGTGCGCATGACAAATACGTGCTACATCCTCCGCTGAACCTCTAAATTCCATAACAGCTACAGCCTCTGCAATCATATCTGCAGTCCTTGCTCCAACCATATGAACTCCTAGAATTTCATCTGTTTCTTTATGTGCCAATACTTTGACCATTCCATCTGTATCCATACTTGCACGTGCTCTTCCCAAAGCTTTAAATGGAAACTTACCAGCTTTATACGGGATACCTGCCTTTTTCAATGCTTCCTCTGTATGACCTACTGCGGCAACCTCCGGCCAAGTATATACGACCCCAGGAATCAAATCGTAGTTGATATGCGGCTTTTGGCCTGCAATAAATTCAGCAACAAACACACCTTCTTCCTCTGCCTTATGCGCCAACATAGCACCTTTCACTACATCACCTATAGCAAAAACTCCGGGTACATTAGTTTGTAAATGGGCATCCACATCTATACGGCCTCGCTCATCGGTAGTTACACCAATTTGCTCTAATCCAAGTTTGTCTGTAAAAGCCTTACGTCCAATAGAGACTAAACAATAATCTGCTTTAATTTCAAAAACCTCATCAGAATCTCTTTTTTGCACCTCAACCACAACTGATTTACCCGTATTCTTGACACTCTTTACTAAGTGCTTTAAATGGAATTTGAAGCCAAGTCCCTTTAAACTACGCTGTAATTGCTTGCTGCAATCTTTATCCATAGTTGGGATAATACGCTCCATATATTCAACTACCTCAATCTCTGTACCTAGGCGGCCAAAAACAGAGCCTAATTCCATTCCAATTACACCACCACCAACAACTATCATTCGCTTGGGAACCTCTCTTATTTCCAATGCTTCAGTTGATGAAATAATACGCTTTCCGTCAAAATTAAAAGCCTCAGGAATATTAGGGACTGACCCTGTTGCGATTATCGTCTTATCAGTCTGAACCTCTGAAGTACTGCCATCAGTTGCAGTAACCTGAATAGTATTTGCATTGATAAATGATCCGTAACCAGCAAAGACATCAATCTTATTCTTTTTCATCAAGAAATCGATACCTTTTACATTTTCTTCAACCACTTTTGCCTTACGATCAATCATTTGATTCATATCGACCTTCAAGTTATCCAAT
>CAXQNQ010000015.1:0-5780 GCA_964225135.1 Mesoflavibacter profundi | reverse complement strand
TTTGAGTTTTTGGTTGGATAAAATTAATGTGCTTTTTGTACGCTAATAAAACACCAGTTAGTGCACTAATAATAAAGAGTGAACTAAGGCTAGTTCCAATGAAACGATGATATTTTCTTATCTTCCTCAGGAAAGTAATTACTGGACGTAACTTGAGCATGAATTTTTTTGAATAAAGATAAAATTATGTACTTAGGGAGTGTCAAAGAAAAGCGAATAATATTTGAAATTATAATTAAGATGATGAATAGGCTCTTATTTTTTGTGCTAGCAGGATTATTATGCTCATGTCAAAAGGATCAATCAGTACAAGCAGATTTTATTGTCATCAATGGATCCATTTGGACAGTAAATGATGAACAAGAACGTGTATCCGCATTGGCCGTAGCAGATGGAAGAATAATTGCACTTGGTACAGATGACGAGATATTGTCTTTCCAAGATGAATCCACTGAAGTGCTTGATTTGGAGGGTAAATTTATGATGCCTGGTTTTATTGAAGGTCATGGCCATTTTATTGGATATGGTAATAGCAGAATCAAGCTAAATTTCTTGGAAAGTAAATCATGGGATGAGATTGTACAATCTGTTGCTGCTGTATCAGAGGAGCTTCCTGAAGGGACTTGGATTGAGGGAAGAGGTTGGCATCAGGAAAAGTGGACTGAGGGTATATTAGATAGAAATGTTTTAGGTTATCCATTTCATGATGAATTGAGTGCAATGACACCCAATCATCCAGTCATTTTAAGGCATGCTAGTGGTCATGCGCTTTTTGCCAATAAAGCAGCTATGGAAATCGCGGGGGTATCTAAGGAATTAGAAAGTCCTGCTGGAGGAGAAATTGTTAGGGGTCCAGATGGGGAGGCTATAGGGGTTTTTGAGGAACGGGCCATGGGTATCATTTCGAAGGCATTTAATGATTATAAGGCTTCGTTTTCGGAGGCTGATTTAAAGCAAGAGTGGTTGAGAGCAGTCGAAGAGGCCGAGGAAGGGTGCTTGGAAAATGGTATTACCTCTTTTCAGGATGCTGGGACTTATTTTTATGATATTGAAGGATTTAAAGAAAGGGCCAATGCAGGCGATATGCGTATTCGATTATATTCTATGTTAAGACATTCTGCCAAGGATATGGCTCCCATTTTGGATGATTATCCGATTATGGATATGGGAAATGATCGATTTACTTGTCGAGCAATAAAAACAGAAGTAGATGGAGCCCTTGGAGCTTTTGGAGCATGGTTACTTAAGCCATATAGTGACAAAACTGGATTTCATGGGCAAAATACGACTAGTATAGCTGAGGTTAGTGCTATTGCAGAATTAGCTAAAAAACATGGTATGCAACTGTGCGTGCATGCTATTGGAGATAGAGCTAATAAGGAAGTTTTGGATATCATGGAGACTAACTTTGAGGGGATGGAGGATCCTGATTTAAGGTGGCGAATTGAACATGCACAACATTTAGATACTGCTGATATTCCAAGGTTTAGAACACTAGGAGTGATTGCTTCTATGCAGGGTATTCATTGCACCTCTGATGCACCATTTGTAGAGAGTAGGTTAGGGGCAGAGCGCGCTAAATACGGGGCATATCCCTGGCGAACGTTGTTGGATAATGGAGTAGTCATCGCCAACGGAACAGATGCGCCTGTTGAGAAAATAGACCCTATTGAATGCTTCTATGCTTCTGTTACTCGAAAACGAATAGATAATGGATTTGAATTTTACACGGAACAATCTATGACTCGGGAGGAAGCTATTTATTCGTATACTTTAGGGAATGCTTTTGCAGCTTTTGAAGAGCAGGAAAAAGGCTCTTTAGAAGTTGGAAAATTTGCAGATATGGTGGTATTATCCAATGACCTCATCCAATGTTCAGATGAGGCCATTCTGAATACAAAAATCTTAATGACTATACTAGATGGTGAAGTCGTTTATACTGCAATGGAGTAAATCTATTTATAAAAGACGGCCATATCCTCCAGGCTTTTCCTTTTAAGTTTTGGAACTTTAACATCAGCTTCAGGATAGCCTACTGGTAATAATAGAAAGGCACGCTCGTTTTTAGGGCGTTCCAGAATTTTTTCCAAAAAATTCATTGGACTAGGTGTGTGAGTCAATGTCACTAATCCAGCTTGATGGATGGCGGATATTAAAAATCCACTGGCTATGCCGACACTCTCGTTGACATAGTAATTTTTTTTCTTTTCACCATTTTTAATCTCGTGGACTTTCTTGAAAACAATAATGAGCCATGGTGCTTCTTCTAAAAAGGGCTTTTTCCAATCTGTCTCAAACTTTTCTAAATCTTTTAACCATTCATCGCTCATTCGTCCATGATAATTGGTGTATTCTTCCTTTTCTGCTGCAATCCTAATTTCCTTTTTTAGCGTTGGATTTGATATGGCACAAAACGTCCATGGTTGCTTATGTGCACCTGAAGGAGCAGAGGATGCAGTTTTTATGATGTTCTTGATAACTTCTTCATCAACAGGGGTGTTAGAGTAGTGTCTGACTGAACGCCTCTTATTTATTTGTTCAAAAAAGATTTGAGCCTTTTTTAAAGATTCTTCTGGAGTAATTGGGTCATAATCGTAAGGTATAAATGCGGAAGGCTTCATCACATAATAATTTAATTCTTGTAAATTAAGGAAGGAGAAAGCCAACACAAAGAAAAAATACAAAAATGAAAAATGTATTAAACGAATTGTCTAAAGTGGAGCAACTTGCTCGTCAACTAGAACCTGACCAAAAAATACTTCGACAATGGTCAGAAAGTGTACTTCAATATGGCTTGTCTTTTGTAGATCAATTAGATAGCAGTGGGGCTTACCAAGCACATAATGGAGAGACACTACAATTCGATGATATTCAAGAGGGTAGAGGAAATATTGATCAGGTCATCCAAGAATTAAAAGAGAAGGTAGATAGTATTGGAATTAATCCTGCTTCAGGAGGCCATTTAGGATATATTCCTGGAGGAGGTTTGTATCCTGCAGCTTTAGGGGATTATTTAGCAGCTGTTACAAACAGGTATGCGGGTATTTTTTATGCCAATCCTGGTGCAGTAAGTATGGAGAATGATATGATTAAGTGGACGGCGGAGCAAATGGGTTATCCAGCTAATTGTGGTGGTAATCTATGCTCAGGAGGATCGGTTGCTAATTTGATAGCGATTACCACTGCGAGAGATAAAATGAATATCGAAGGGGAACGGGTGCGAGATGCAGTTGTCTATATGACTCAACAGGTCCATCACTGTATTCATAAAGCATTACGAATTGCAGGTTTGGGGAATACTATTTGGAGAAATATTCCTTTGGATGCTTCTTTTAGAATGGATGTAGAGCGATTAGAAAAACAAATTCAAGTGGATCGTCAAGCTGGGTTAAATCCATTCTTGGTTGTTGGATCTGCTGGAACAACTGATGTAGGGGCAGTAGACCCCTTAGATGATTTGGCAAGAATTTGCTCCGCTAGTGGTTGTTGGTTTCATGTAGATGGTGCTTATGGTGCAGCGTTTAGGTTGCTCGAGGATAAAGCTGAGTTATTCTCTGGCATGGAGTTGTCTGATAGTATGGTCATAGATCCTCACAAAGGGTTTTTTCTACCTTATGGTCTAGGCATTGTATTGATTAAGGATAAGTTAGCTATGGCAAAGAGTCATGCATATCAAGCCAATTATATGCAGGATGCTACGAAAGGTTCAGATTTAGACTTTAGTCCAGCAGATTTATCTCCAGAATTGACAAAACATTTTAGAGGATTAAGGATGTGGATGAGTTTAAAACTTCTGGGTTCATCGGCATTAAAGGCGGGGATTCGGGAGAAGCATTTACTAGCTAAATATTTTTGGCAGAGTATTCAAGAACTTGGTTTTGAGGTAGGACCTGAGCCTGCCTTATCAGTAGTTACCTATAGATATCCATTTGAAGAATCAGCCAATGAAATGAATATTGAATTGATGAAATATGTATTAGAAGATGGGTATAACTTTATTTCATCCACTACCATAGAAGGAGATGTATGGCTTAGGTTAGCCGTTTTATCTTTTAGGACACACAGAGACCGTATTGATCATTTGATGGATACTTTAAATAGGGGCGTTGAAAATTTAAGATCTAGACAGATTTAATTAATCGGTTATTTTTTAGATTTTTGCCTGCTTGTTTAACTTAAATTAAGAATATGAAAGCTGGGGTTATCGCAACGCTATTAGCTATACTTGCAGGAGCAATTGTGCCTGTTCAAGTTGGAGTAAATGCAGTGCTCGATCAACAATTGAAGAGTCCATTTTTTACTTCCTTTATTGTATTTTTAGTGGGAGCCGTAGGCATATTTATTTCTTTCCTATTCACCCAAGAATCTATTCCAAATGCAGGGACAATAAGAGCAACTACTTGGTGGGCTTGGTTAGGAGGACTTTTAGGAGCCTTGTATATTTTGTCATTGATTATTTTGGCTAATTATATCAATATTGGCTTATTGACTATTCTCGCTTTAGCAGGACAACTAGTAATGGCTATGATAGTCGATCATTTTGGGTGGTTTGGTTCAGAACCAAATCCTATCAATTTATATAAGATCGGAGGGGTTATTTTAATCGGAATAGGTATCTATCTGATTAAAAAGTTCTAAGAAAGCATAGAATCAGTCTAAAAAAACTGTCTTTCCCTTTACAGGGTTATTGGTTTTATTTAAATTGAAAGCTAATATACTAGCTCATAGCGTTTCTATGTTAATACCCATACTTTAAAGGTATTTTAGAGGTTTTATGGAATGGAAACACTATAAAAATTTGTTTGTACCTATAAGTCAAGTGCTGGAAGTCAACTTTTTAGAATAAGTAGTTGATTTTCATGAGGAAAACTAAAAAATCTACATGGCATCTCAACCAAAGAAGAAGCGGAAAACAGGTGATAAAATTATTGATGAACGCGTTCCGAAGTTAACAGGACTGATATTATTATTTATCTCCTTTTTTCTAGGCTTATCAATGATTTCTTATCTATTCACATGGACCAATGATCATGACATAGTGGACTCTATGTCCTTTATTGATTTTCTGCGGTCAGGAGAGGAAGTAAGTAATTGGCTCGGTTTATTTGGGGCTATTATTTCTAATTTTTTCATCCATTGGATGTTTGGCCTGCCTTCTTTCCTTCTAGTGTATATGATTGTTGTGGTTGGTTGGTATTTATTCCAAGGAAAGTCGGGAAAGGAAGCTATTCGAAAGGTTCGGGTAGCATTTATATTTATGCTAGTATTATCCGTACTGGCAGAGTTCCTTTTTCCATTTGCAGAGTTTCAAGTTGGGGGAAGTATTGGAGAGCTGATCTGTGACTATCTGAAAAATAAGTTAGGTGTTGCTGGTTTGATACTATTTATTGGCTTTGCTTTAGTTGGTTTGCTGATTTGGTTAATCAATCCTGACTTTTCAAAAATGGGCGCAAAAGAAGTGGCAGAGGAAAGTGTCCAATATTTAAAAGATGTTGCAAAGGGCAAACGCAAACTTCAGCCTGTACAAAGAGAAGAGATGGGAACCATTACAACAGAGCCTTCTTTGCCAGTGGAGGAAGAGGACAAACCGGTTACACTTAGGCCGAGGGGGATTCAAAGAGACCAGCCTGTAGTTCAAGAGGAAAATTCAGTTCCGGAAGAAAAAGTGGAGAAGGGTGCCGAGTTGTCTTTTGATGTCGATAAAAAGCAACCCGAATCTTCAAAACCATTAGAAACGGGTGCTTCTTTGGAGATTAGTGATAATAAATCTGAAAATAGAG
>CAXQNQ010000014.1:0-14017 GCA_964225135.1 Mesoflavibacter profundi | reverse complement strand
AACAATCCTTGAATACAGTATCTGTTAACTTAATGAAACGATTAGGTAATGTTGATTTAGTGCTTAACTTGACCAGTCAGCTTGGTATTAATGAAGAAAAAATCCCAAGGTCTCCTTCTATTTGCTTAGGTGCTTCGGATTTGTCTGTGATGGACATGGCAGGCGCCTACACCGCTTTTGCAAACAGAGGGATGTACACTAAGCCTATTTACCTCCTAAAAATAGAAGATGCGAATGGTAAAGTAATATATACTGATCAATCTATACCTCAACAAGCGCTTTCGGAGAATAAGAACTATGTTATGGTTGAAATGCTTAGGTATGCTGCAGAGGATGTAGTCAGATATCAACATAAAGTTAAAACCCCCTTAGGTGGTAAAACAGGGACAACTAATGACTTTACTGACGGGTGGTTTATGGGGATCACGCCTAATTTGATTATTGGTACCTGGGTAGGTGGGGATGATCGTTGGATTCGTTTTACCAGTATTGTGGATGGACAAGGGGCTCGTATGGCAAGACCTTTTTTCGGAGAAGTATTGAGATTGATCGAACAAGATTCAATGCCAGGCTTCGGGGCTGATATTGAGTTTAACATCCCACAAGGAGATATAGGAATAGAACTAGATTGTGAAGCATATAAACTCATCAATGAAGGAACGCCTAATGAATTTGATGATGAAGATGTAGAAGATGAACCGGTGGACCTCGATGATGAATGGGGATAAAAAAAAGGAGCTGAATTTCAGCTCCTTTTTTTATTGAATTTCACTCAATAGTAGTTTTGCTTTTTCATAATCAGGATCAAAGCGTAAGGCCTGCTCTAAGTCTGCTCTGCCACTTTCTAAGTTACCTCGTTGAAGATCACAGTATCCTCTATTATAATAAGCCTGGACTAGAACGGGATTTAACTCTACACAGAAATTGAA
The DNA here is from genome assembly GCA_964225135.1 of Mesoflavibacter profundi. Classification (GTDB taxonomy): domain Bacteria; phylum Bacteroidota; class Bacteroidia; order Chitinophagales; family Saprospiraceae; genus AM-2324. Next base: position 13,088 of record CAXQNQ010000014.1, on the reverse strand, counting down.
TTTTTCCCAAGCTGCATCATAATCTTCTAGAGCAATGAGTACTAGCCCTGCATTATAGAAAGAACTCTCATCCGTAGGATACATTCTGCCCATGGTGTAATAGGTATCTAAACACTCGGCATACTTGCCTTGATTGTAAAGCGTCCTTGCTTTAGCAAAAAGAGCTTCTTGAAAAGTAGAATCTATTCGTAATGCATTATTATAGTAAAGTACAGGATCATTTCCTTGTTCCTTTTGAGACCAAAGGTTGCCCAATTCAAACCATGCTTCTATATGGGATGGATTTAATTCTACACAAGTTTGCATATTCGTAATCGCCATATCAAACTCTTGGTTATCCGCAAAAATCAATCCAGCTAGGTAGTGTACTTCGTCATTATTTGGATGGAAGTTTTTTACTTTGGATACCACATTAAGTGCCTTTGTGTGATCCTTTAGAATCAAATAAGTCTCTGCCAACTTGAGTTGAGTGTAGATACTATCTGGAAATAAAAAGGAAGCCATTTGCATGGTTTGCAAGGCCTGCTTCTCTCGATAATAATCCATATAAGTATTCGCTAATCCATGCCAATATCTAGTCTGAAAGGAATCTAACTGTATAGCTTTGTTAAAATCCATGATAGCTTCATCAAAACCTTCCGCTTGATAGAAGTATTCACCTCGGGTGTAATACAAATCCGGATTGTTTGGATTCTTTTCTAATGCAGCATTGATCATCTGAAGCCCAGTAGGGTCATCGATCTGAAGACTTTTTTCTTGTGATGTCTCTTGAGTTTCTGACTCACAGGCAACCAAAAAAAGTATTGGAAGCACGGCAAACCAGCTATATTTTTTCACATTCATAATTCTAATTTATACCGCTACATTATGTGTTCTAAGTGCATCATTTAGAGACACTTTTTTATCTGTACTTGCCTTTCTTTTTCCAATAATTAAGGCACAGGCCACTTGGTAATCTCCTGCTGGGAATGATTTTGTATAGGTGCCGGGAATAACTACAGAACGTTCAGGAACTTCGCCCGTGTATATTACTTCTTCAGGACCAGTTACATCAATAATTTTAGTAGACTTAGTTAATACAACATTCGCTCCTAATACAGCCTCTTTCCGTACTCGAACTCCTTCAACTACAATACATCTGGAACCAATAAAGCAATTGTCTTCAATGATAGTAGGTGTTGCTTGAAGCGGTTCTAATACCCCACCAATACCAACTCCACCACTTAAGTGAACATGTCTTCCAATTTGTGCACATGAACCTACCGTTGCCCAGGTATCCACCATGGTTCCTGATCCAACCCAAGCACCAATATTCACATAACTCGGCATCATAATAACACCTTCCTCTAGGAAAGAGCCAGCACGAGCAATAGCATGTGGAACTACTCTAACACCTAGTTCAGCATAATTCTTTTTTAAAGGAATCTTATCGTGAAATTCAAAGGGCCCTACTTCAATAGTCTCCATTTGTTGAATAGGGAAGTATAAAACAACTGCTTTTTTAACCCACTCATTGACTTTCCAATCATCTCCTTTGGGTTCAGCAACACGTAAGGCACCAACTTCTAACTGGGCTATAACCTTACGAATAGCATCTTGTGTGGATGCTTGCTCTAGTAAACTTCTGTCAGACCAAGCCGCTTCAATGATTCCTTGTAAGTTTTCCATAAAGTATTTCCGTTTATTATTGGATTGAAGGATTAGGTTTTCAATATTGGGCTAAAGATATAAAAGACAAGGCCCTTTTTGTGCTTATATTGTCCAAGAGAGCCAAAAAAATGACCTTTCTTTGAGTGAAAGCCTTTAATTTTTTGTTTACTCTATACACAAAACCATTAATCAACTGCATTATACATGTTTGATTCAGCAGATACACCTAAAATACTGTCAAAGACTAAAGCATTCTTGAATCCGAGCTATTCCTTCAGTCTAATGGATATGGAAGACTTAGCCAACTGTATTCGATTTCATGAATGGTGTTATTATGTTAACAACCAACCTGTAATTGCAGACTTTGAGTATGATCAATTATTTAAAAAACTGGAAGCTTTAGAAGCGCAGTTTCCAAATGCTGTGGACCCAGATTCACCGACGCAGCGTGTGGGGTCAGATTTGAGTCCAGATTTTGACACGGTTGAACACCTTGTTCCCATGTTGTCTTTAGGCAATTCATACAATGCGGAGGATTTAAAAGATTTTGACGAGCAGATTCACAAGTTAGCCTTAATTCCAATGGATCAGGACATAGAGTATGTGGTTGAACCAAAGTTTGATGGTGGCTCAGTGGCTTTAGTTTATGAGGATAATAAGCTCATTCGGGGAGCTACTCGAGGAAATGGTAGTCAGGGCGAGGAAATGACCCCTAATGCGAGAGTGATGCGATCCATTCCGCTACAAGCAGATTTTCTATCTAAAGGCATGGCTAAAGTTGAGCTTAGAGGAGAGGTTTTAATCCGAAAAGATAATTTTGAGAAAATCAATAATCGAAGAGCAGCGGAAGGGCTCAGCCTATTTGCAAATCCTCGTAATGCTGCAACCGGAGGTCTTCGAATGAAGGATCCTAGAGAAGCTGCCCAACGAGGCATGGATGCCTTTATTTATCAGTTAGGCTTCGCTGTTAACAAGGAGGGACAAGATGTATTGGATACCTTACCAACCCATTTTGAAGCCATTGAGTTATTGAATGACCTGGGCTTCAAAGTGCCCATGGATGTTTCTAAAGTCTGTGCAAACATCCATGAAGTAGCTGAATTTTGTGCAGAATGGGAGGCCAAAAGAGAAGCCTATCCTTACGAAATTGATGGAATGGTAATCAAGGTGAATGCTAAGGCTATTCAGGATAAATGTGGCTATACTGCACACCACCCTAGATGGGCTATTGCCTATAAATTCAAGGCAAAACAAGCTACTACTACCCTAAAGGATATTGAATATCAAGTTGGTAAAGTAGGGTCTATTACGCCAGTGGCCAAATTAGAACCTGTATTCTTAGCAGGTGTAACCATTAGTTCAGTTTCCCTGCATAATGAGGATTTTATCCTGTCTAAAGATTTACATCTAGGCGATACGGTACTGGTAGAGCGAGCAGGAGATGTGATACCATACATCGTAAAAGCTATTGAAGATGCTAGAGACGGCTCGGAGGTGAAAGTAGAATTCCCGAAAGTATGTCCAGTGAATGATACTGAGGAACCGATTGAACTCGTTAAAACAGAAGGAGAAGCAGCTTGGCGATGCCCAAATTGTGTTTGTGGAGCTCAAACACTACAGAAAATCATCTTCCATGTATCAAAACCAGCCATGGATATTGATGGTTTTGGTAAGACTATTGTCGAAAAGTTCTATGACTTGGGTTGGATTCAAAGCATAGCTGATGTATATAGCTTAGATTACGATAAGATTAAGCACTTGGAAGGATTTGGGGAGAAGTCGGTGGAGAAAATGCGGGATGCCATTGAAAAGGCGAAACAAAATCCAATTCACCGCTTACTGCATTCCTTGAGTATTCATCACCTCGGTAAAAAGGTCAGTAGTCTGATTGCGGCAGAGGTCGATCATGTGCTTGATTTGAAAGATTGGACGATAGAACACTTTACGAACATTAAAGATGTCGGGCCAATTGTTGCTGAGAATATAATGGAGTTCTTTAGTCAAGAGGCTAATATCCAGCTATTGGAGCAACTGGAGGAGCTAGGAGTTAACTTAAAGCAAACGGAAGAGGATCGACCAAAGGTGGTTGACGCCAATGCACCCCTGGTAGGTAAAACGATTTTGTTTACTGGTAAATTGGTTCAAGTAGGACGTAAGCAAGCACAAGAGATGGCTGCAGCAGTAGGCGCTAAAAATATTTCAGCGGTTAGTTCGAATTTGGATATCTTAGTGGTTGGTGAAAAAGCCGGTTCAAAGCTGAAGAAAGCTACTGCACTCGGTACGGTAGAGATCTGGACCGAAGAAGAATTTTTGAATAAAATAAATAACTGATAACATGCGATTACTCCAACTTTTTATTTTTTCCTTGTTGAGTGCTTCACTATGGGCTCAAGCAGACGATGCTGTTTCAAAAGCAGCCTTTACCATTCGTTTTGAGACAGATGCAGTCAAGGGATTCAAAGTCATGCAGTTTAACGGCTTTAATTTTGAAGAATTAGCAGCGGTACCTGTAATGGATAGTTTCGCACGTGTTGAAGTGGAACTGAATAGTGTTCGATTCTTCTATGTGGGCACAAATACTAGAGACATGAAGCCAATAGTACTAAAGCCGGGTATAGAAGAACGGTTTTTGTTGAATCAAAAATCATTCCGTGCTTTGAGATATGATGTATCCAGTTTTAATGGGCAATATGCAGCAGCAACGAAGGAATTGAGAGCGATTAATAAAAAGCGAAATAGTATGGTTCAAAAGTGGCATGGTGTTCGCACCGATGCCGCTAAGGTTGCCAGTATTGGAGAGATTTTTCAGCGTATAGAGGAAGACGAAAAAATGTTGCGCGACAGCTTTGCGGCTATTGATCCTTTTTATGGGACATGTTATGACCTGATGACCTATCCAATGTTCCAAGTGGACCCAGGAGATTTTGAAAATGAGCTTTTGCATTATGTCAATAGACGATTTGAAGGGATCGATTTCAATGATCCAAATGTGTATAATAACTCTTGGTTATATGAGGCTTATAAGGAGTTTGCGGAGTTAGTTTCCTCTTACACATTAACTCCAGAGGATAATGAAAAGGCTATTTTATCCCAAGTTTATCGAGCAGAAAATCCTAAAGCTAGGGTTTTAGCTTTTGGAGGTGCTCTGGCGGGTTTGGAGGCTAAGAAACACGGCAATTATTCGGTGATTGCACAGCTCTTTTTAGATGAATTTGAAAATACCTCTCCAGATATTCGTGCCATGCTAGAAACTAAGATCAAGCGAATGGATGCGTACAGAATTGGTGGAGATGCACCACTCTTTACGCAGAATACACCGGAGGGTGAAGCATTAAGCTTAGAGGATTATAGAGGGAAAGTGGTATTACTAGATTTTTGGGCGTCTTGGTGTGGACCTTGTCGTAGAGAGAATCCAAATGTGGTCAAAGTATACGAAAAGTATAAGGATCAAGGATTTGAAATCATAGGTATTAGCTTGGACAAAGATCAAAAGCGCTGGGTGGATGCCATAGCTAAAGATCAACTGACTTGGCCACAAGTATCTGATCTGAAAGGTTGGCAAAATGCGGTTGGACAGATGTATGGTGTAAGCTCTATTCCCCATACGGTGCTTTTAGATGAAGAAGGAAAGATCATAGCATTGAAACTGAGGGGTCCAGCATTAGAAGAAAAATTAGAATCCATATTTAGCGAAAAAAATAAATAAGGTTCTCGAAAAGGATACATGCAAAAAATTAAAAGTACCCTACAAGGCATTTTCCGATCCTTCCCTTTTCAATTGGGATTGGCTCACCTGCAGCACAATTTGTTTTTGCTGTCTATCTTCGCCTTTCTACTTTTGATTATCTTCGGTCAGCTTGGTAGAACCTACGGGTTTCATTTTTTGTTTTTGAAGCCTATATATTTAGGAGAAACAGGATTTTTAAGCTTTGTTTTCCTAGGGATTACATTAGGTTGGTTAATTATTAATTGGAACTTGACCACTTATATTCTGCACTCCCATAGATTCCCTTTTTTGGCCACATTAGAGCGACCATTTATTAAGTTTAGTTTCAATAATTTCTTCTTTCCATTTGTATTCCTATTGTTGTATGTATACTCCATTTGGTCCTTTGAGAAAAATATGGAGCTACTCAGCACTACTCAGATTTTCATACATATTGGAGGGCTATTGGTCGGTATGTTTTTAATACTAGGTGTGCTCACCATGTATTTTAGATATACCAACAAGGACTTGAATCGAGAGATTAAGGTGCTCAGTAACATTCAAAAGAAGGTAGAATCTTCTAAAACAGCTCAGACTAAACTCGCGCAAGTATTTAGAAGATTTAAAGAGGGAGATGCTCAAAAGCAAGTAGAGTTTTTTGTTACGGAGCGGGGTAAGGTTCGTCCAGTACGTGATGTTACCCACTATTCAGAAGAGGAGATGTTGAAAATATTCAAGCATAACCATTCTAATATTATCAGTATTCAGCTATTAAGTATCGTTATTTTATTTGTATCTGGTATTTTTTCTGAAGTATCCTTCCTCCAAATTCCAGCTGCGGCCAGTGTGTTCTTATTGATGTCTCTAATACTATCATTATTTGGGGCGATTTCTTATTGGTTTGCCAAATGGCGATTTCTAGCTATCCTAGTTTTTTTATTGTTTTGGAATCAAATCAGTAAACAACAGACTTTTAATCATTCCGTAGTTGCTTACGGTCTAGATTACAATACTAAAGCGGACTATTCTGTAGATCAATTCAGGGAGAAAGCTAATGCCGAGCAGATGGCTTTAGATAAAGCTGTAGGTATACAGATGTTGGAGAATTGGAAGGTAAAGCAAGGAGTAAAAGCAGGGGTAAAGCCCAAATTAGTTATGCTTAGCTCATCTGGTGGAGGACTCAAATCTGCCGTTTGGTCTTTCCATGTGATGCAGCAACTGGATAGCTTACTTGAAGGGCAATTGATGCACCATACCACGCTGATGACTGGTGCTTCTGGTGGGATGATAGGCCAAGCCTATTACCGGGCTTTATTTGAACAATCGCTTACAGACACTACAATAAATCTTAAAGATGAACAATACTTGTTGAATTTGAAGGAAGACCTGTTGAATGCAGTGTTGTTTTCTTATGTTTCAACAGATTTGTTTTTGCCTATCATAAAAAAGGACGTTTATGGTGAGCGGCAACCTATGGATCGGGCGTATGCCTTCGAAAAAAGACTAAATACAGTAACAGGAAACGTATTCGATAAGCCCATTACTGCTTATCAACAGTCTGAAGCAGATGCCGATATTCCTATGCTGCTCATGAGCCCTTCTATAGTTAATGATGGTCGCTTACTTTATCTGTCTGCTCAAGGTGTATCCTACATGATGGCTAATCCGAATCAGTTGGAAATAACAGATGAACCTTTCTTTGATGGAGTAGATTTTGGATTACTTTTCGAGGAGCAACAAGCCTCTAATTTACGTTTTTCGTCTGCAGTTCGTATGAACGCTTCCTTCCCTTATGTACTACCCAATGTAAATCTGCCTTCTGATCCAGGTATACAAGTTTTAGATGCGGGTCTTCGAGATAATTTTGGCCTGAAAACATGTATTCGATTTGCTCATGTATTCAAGGAGTGGATCAAAGAGAATACCTCAGGAGTGGTCATTGTAGAATTACGCGCTTTTGAGCGAGATAAATCCATTGGTTCTTTGGATAATATTGGTGTTTTGGAAGGACTGTTGAACCCGCTGGCCTTAGCAGGGGATATAGTTGCCTTGCAAAATTTTGAGAATGATAATAATCTAGGGTATTTAAGTGAACTCTTGGGTCCAGATATGCTACACCATATTCAATTCCTTTGTACCAATGAGGATGAACTAGAGGAATTGCCCATTAGTTTAAACTTGAGTCAGCTGGAGTATAACGAGATCATACAAAATTTGGAAGTATACCACAAGAATCAAGAAGCCATTCGACAATTCCTTCAGTTAGTAAAACCCTAGTTTTTATTGAACAAGGACTTTTTGTATTTGAATACCAGCTGAGGTATGCGCTTTAAGCAAGTACAATCCAGCTGGAGCTCCTTCCATATTTAAGCTGGAGCTCGAATGATGCTGGGCTTGATCCAATAAAATTTTGCCTGTCAGATCTAATAATTGAATACGTTGGATTAAATGAGTGGAGGTAATGTTCAACTCTTTTTGAACAGGATTTGGGAAACAACTCAGTTTTGCGATTTCTGCCTGTTGCTCTTTTGTATTGGTGCAATTCACGACTTCAACAATTAAGTCTAAACCTAAAAATTGAGTATAGTCCGGACAGATGGAAGGTGCCCCTTGCACGGTATAGGCTCCAGCTTCATAAACGACTAATTTAGAGTCTGTTTCACCAATTATTTCTGCACCATCTTTGTACCAAATGATATTGGTATCATAAGGTAGATTAATTTCAAAAAACATAGAGTCACCAGAACATATGATTGCCTCACCCATATTGCCAATTTCAAAATCTCCAACACTAGCTACAGTAACAGGTAGAAACCACCAACTATCTACTAAGATTTCTTCAGACATCTCCGTACAATTATCCAGAGTAACTTCAACAGAAATATAATAACCTACGTCATTAGCTGAACTCACATCTAGAAATTGCTCAGTAGCTCCGTTTATTGGCGTGGCTTCCGTTTCATTATAAGCTCTTTTCATCCATTGGTAAGCTTCATATTCTTGCGTAAAAAGTTGTCCGTTGGCATTTGGACAAAGAATGAGGTCTCCTTCTATGGTAGCATCAAAGTCGCATTGTGCTTGAAGACCATTCGACAAGCAGATTAAAAGCAAAAGTGGATAAAGTAGACGCATGGTGCTCATTTTTAATGATAATAATAAGGTTTTCCTTATAAAGACGAAGAAAAATCACTTGGGGTTGCGCTTATAAGATTTTTAGGTCTAAAGCTTCAAAGGTTTCTTGAGAATCTTCTACAATGATTTGCAGAGGTACTTCACTAAGGGATTGCCAAGTTTTTGTAAGTAAATCACAATAATCTTGCTTTACCTCACTGGATTCACCTTTAGGAAAGCCGATAACTAACAAGAAAAACCACTGATCCGCCTCAAAGGCTTTTGCTTTTAGATACCAGGGATGTTGTCTTTGTATAAAAAAAGGCATTCGATCCAGTAACTTAAATAGTAGTCTTTTTGGATTTCTGGTTCTAAAGTAGGTAAAGATGGCCGCTAAACCAGTACTGCTGCCACGCATTTTTTCAACTAAAGTATATGCTAGTTCATCTGCTGGTGGATAAAGCGCTTTAGGTGCATATTGCCCGTAATTCTTAAGTTCTAAGAGTACTAGCTGATCTTTTTCCATAAAAACAAAGTCAACAGCTTTCAAGCCCGCAGAGGTAAATTGCCTATAAAAAGGGTGTTCGTCATAGCGTATGACAGGATCATCTGTTTGGAAGCAAAGCAGAAAGGAACTCTCTTTAAATGTTTTACTTTTTTTGGTCCAAAGCATTTATTATAACTTTTGACTAAACCCTTACATGGACAAAAGTACTTGAATAGCTTGAAGATAAATTTTATTTAGTATTTTTGCAGCAGACCAATGCTCTAATCAAAATAAGCCATTTATGAATAAACCCTTAGTTTACCAACCTAAACATAAGGTAAGGTTAGTTACTGCAGCCTCTCTTTTCGATGGGCACGACGCTGCCATAAATATTATGCGTCGAGTAATGCAAAGTTCAGGTGCAGAAATCATCCACCTAGGACATAACCGTTCTGTTCACGAAATCGTAAAAACAGCCATCCAAGAAGATGTGCAAGGTATTGCGATTACCTCTTATCAAGGTGGACACAATGAATTCTTCAAATACATGTATGATCTGCTTCAAGAAGCAGGTGCTAGCCACATCAAAATCTTTGGTGGAGGGGGAGGTACTATTTTACCTTCGGAAATTGAAGATTTACACGCTTATGGAATCTCTAGAATCTATTCCCCAGATGACGGTAGAGAAATGGGCCTTCAAGGTATGATAAATGATGTACTGCAAAAATGCGATTTCCCTGTTGGTGAAAATCAAGAAGCAGATTTAAGTACAATCGAAAATAAAAATTCAACCGAACTAGCACAATTGATCTCAGCGGTGGAAAACTATCCAGAAGTATCTGATGCTTGGATGGAAAAGATTCGGGAAAAAATTCAAACGCAAACGGTTCCAGTACTGGGTATTACAGGAACAGGGGGCGCAGGTAAATCCAGTTTAGTAGATGAGCTAATCAGACGTTTCTTATTGGATTTTCCTGAAAAAAGAATAGCAGTCATCTCTGTAGATCCTTCCAAGAGGAAAACAGGTGGAGCTTTATTAGGGGATAGAATTAGAATGAATTCAGCCAGTAATGAGCGCGTATTCATGCGTTCACTAGCTACGCGTCAGTCTAATTTGGCCTTATCCAAGCATGTGCAAAGTGCGGTGGATATACTGAAAGCCGCTCGTTTCGACTTGATTATCCTAGAAACTTCAGGTATCGGTCAATCGGATACGGAGATTATTGATCACTCGGATATGTCCTTGTATGTGATGACTCCAGAATACGGAGCAGCGACGCAATTAGAGAAGATCGATATGCTAGACTTTGCTGACATCATTGCTTTGAATAAGTTCGATAAGCGTGGTGCTTTGGATGCGCTTAGAGATGTGCGTAAGCAATATCAGCGTAACCATAATCTTTGGGATTCTGATTTGGATTCTATGCCTGTATTTGGCACTATAGCATCTCAGTTTAACGATCCCGGGATGAATAATCTGTATAAGCGTATCATGGATATGATCACTGAACGCACTGGAGCAGATTTGAAATCAAAATATGTGCTTTCGGATGAGCAATCGGAGAAAATATATATCATTCCACCCAAACGTACACGCTATTTATCAGAGATCTCTGAAAACAATAGATCTTATGATGAGCGTGTGGAACAACAGGTGGAGATTGCACGGAAGTTGTTTGGCTTAGAACAAACCTTACAGCTTTTGAATGCACAAGAACAAACCGCTGAGCTGGCTAATACTATAGAGCACCTGAAAAAACAGCAGGAGTCTTTAGAGTTAGATTTAGATGGTGACAGCAAACGCCTATTGGCTGCTTGGGAAGAGAAAAAGGCTGCCTATTCTGCGGATGAATTCATCTATAAAGTTCGTAATAAAGAAATCAGAGTACCGACATATACTAAATCACTTGCTCAATCCAAGATACCAAGAGTAGTATTGCCAAAGTATAAGGATTGGGGAGAGATTTTGAAGTGGTGTTTACAGGAAAATGTACCTGGGGAATTCCCTTACACAGCTGGTGTATTCCCATTCAAGCGTAAAGGAGAAGATCCAACAAGAATGTTTGCTGGAGAGGGTGGACCAGAGCGTACCAATACACGATTCCACTACTTGTCTTCAGATATGCCTGCTGCTCGTTTATCTACAGCCTTTGATTCAGTAACGCTTTACGGAGAGGACCCTGCACATCGTCCAGATATTTATGGTAAGGTGGGTAACTCTGGAGTGAGTATCTGTTGTTTGGATGATGCGAAGAAGTTGTACTCAGGTTTTGACCTATGTGCACCGACGACTTCTGTATCTATGACCATCAATGGACCTGCAGCTACCCTTTGTGCCTTCTTTATGAATGCAGCCATTGATCAGCAATGCGAGTTGTATATCAAAGAAAATGGACTGGAAGCAAAGGTAGAGGCGAAGAAAAAAGAACTATACGATGATAAAGGATTGGAAAGACCTTCTTATAAAGGTCCCATTCCTGAAAATAATGATCAGCTGGGCTTGATGCTTTTAGGGCTTACGGGAGATATGATTTTGGATGAAGCTGCTTATGAGCAATGCAAGCAGAAGGCTTTGTCTTCTGTTCGTGGAACAGTTCAGGCGGATATCTTGAAAGAAGATCAGGCACAGAATACCTGTATTTTCTCCACAGAATTCTCCTTGAAGCTGATGGGAGATGTTCAGGAATACTTTATCCATAATAAGGTTCAAAACTTTTACTCTGTTTCTATTTCAGGGTACCACATTGCAGAGGCAGGCGCCAACCCAATTACGCAGTTGGCCTTTACCCTAGCTAATGGATTTACCTTTGTGGAATATTACTTAGCAAGAGGAATGAACATCGATTCTTTTGCACCGAATTTATCCTTCTTCTTCTCCAATGGAGTGGATCCAGAATATGCGGTTATCGGTCGTGTGGCGAGAAGGATTTGGGCGAAGGCTATCAAGCATAAATACGGCGGTAATGATCGTTCACAGAAACTGAAATATCATATTCAGACTTCTGGTCGTTCCCTGCATGCTCAAGAGATTTCGTTCAATGATATTAGAACGACTTTACAAGCGCTTTATGCCATCTATGACAACTGTAATTCACTACATACAAACGCTTATGATGAGGCCATCACGACTCCTACTGAGGAATCCGTAAGACGGGCAGTGGCGATTCAGATGATCATCAACCACGAGCTTGGATTGGCTAAGAATGAGAACACCTTACAAGGTTCATTCATCATAGAAGAGCTGACTGATCTAGTTGAAGAAGCGGTATTGACTGAGTTTGATCGCATCACAGAACGCGGTGGGGTACTTGGTGCTATGGAGACCATGTATCAGCGTGGAAAGATACAGGAAGAGTCACTGTACTACGAGACCTTAAAACACAACGGCGATTATCCAATCATTGGTGTAAATACCTTCTTGAATAAAGATGGATCACCAACGATAATTCCTGATGAGGTCATCCGTGCTACTGAGGCAGAAAAGGAAGATCAAATTCGAACGGTTGAAAACCTGAAGACTTGTAAGGCAAAACAAGCTGAGCAAGTATTGAAAGACCTTCAGCAAGCAGCTATCCGAAATGAAAATCTATTCTCCTATTTGATGGAAGCAGGTAAGATCTGTTCACTGGGACAGATTACCAATGCTTTGTATGATGTGGGCGGTCAGTATAGGCGGAATATGTAATAGTCATTGAATACAAAAAAGGCGAATCATACCGACTCGCCTTTTTTCATGTCCTAGAAATTAAAGCATTTTTCCCGCATCCAATCGCGCTCTTCATCTGTTAATCGACTTTCCACATCAGTATACACTTTATTATGGTAAGCATTGATCCATGCCTTTTCGGATGCTGTCAAAAGTGTTTCATCGATTAGTGCTCGATCAAACGGAAATAAGGTGACATCTCTGAATTGCAGATATCCTTCCTCTTTAGCTGCTTCGCAAAGGATTAAATTCTCAATTCGGATGCCGTATTGGCCTTCTTCATAATAAGCCGGTTCATTAGAAGTAATCATGCCAGCATGGAAAATCTCTGCACCTCTACCAGCAGGAGCGGTAGTGATACTCTGTGGTCCTTCATGTACATTCATAAAAGAGCCTACTCCATGACCGGTGCCGTGTCCATAATTCAA
>CAXQNQ010000013.1:0-7323 GCA_964225135.1 Mesoflavibacter profundi | reverse complement strand
CCTTATCCTAAAAGATCAAGTGGATTTGGAGGCTATGCGTGTAGATTTCGATAGGGAAGGGCTTAGCTATTCGGATCGCTCCATTATTTTAAACAAAGCACTTAGAACTAAAGCCAACCAAACTCAGGAGGCTGTTCTTTCTACAATCAGAACTTATTCTACTGTTGACTTATCCTATTACAAAGCGCACTGGATTGTTAATGCGATTTATGTGGAGGCAGTGGCTTCTACCATTATAGATTTAGCCGCCTTGAATGATATTGAATATGTTCAAGCAGGGGGACAATTAATAGCAGATGAAACCAGTGATGTGGGACCCTCCGCGGCATTGGTTATGAATACAGAAAACACCTTGTTCACCATCAATGCGCACAAAATGTGGGAACTGGGTTACACGGGCTATGGACAAGTCTGTTTGACAGCTGATACTGGAGTTGATCCATATCATCCATCTTTGATTAGCCAACAACGCGCTAGTTTGGAGGATCAGTTTGGGCATGCTTTTTACCACGATAATGGTTCAGAATACAGCTATGATTGTGGTGATCATGGAACGCATGTTACAGGTACCATACTAGGATTAGATAGACACCAAGACGATACCATTGGAGTAGCATTTAATGGTCAGTGGATGGGTGCAGGCGTGCTTTGCGGTATAGGAACGGCTGATAATGTAGATGCTTTTGAATGGGCCATGGATCCAGATGGTAATCCAGATACGGTGGAAGATATGCCTGATGTAATTAATAATTCATGGTATGATCCAACTGTAGATGATGCTTGCCAAAATGTATATATGACTATGCTGACCGCTGTAGAAATGGCTGGAATTGCCATAGTTTTTTCTGCTGGAAATGAGGGGAGTGGTAGTGGCACCATTACCAACCCTAAGAACTTGAATATGGGTTTGGTCAATACGTTTGCTGTAGGAGCTTTGAACAATGCAGGGACAGATATAACTAATTTTTCGAGTAGAGGTCCTTCCCAATGTTTTTCTTCTGACTCTTCTCTGTACATAAAACCAGAGGTTTCTGCACCAGGTCAATCCGTGCGTTCCTGTGAACCAGGAGGTATGTATGGTTATAAAAGTGGTACTTCTATGGCAGCACCGCACGTAGCAGGAGCATTAATGTTGTTGAAAGAGGCATTTCCATATTTGAGTGGTGAAGAACTCAAACTAGCTCTATACTATACAGCGGTGGATATGGGTGTTCCAGGAGAGGATAATGTATTTGGTATGGGTATTATAGACGTATTTGCTGCATATGAGTATCTACTAGGGCAGGGACTTAGTCCTGCTGATCCTTCAGTGAATACAGATTTGATGTTGTTTGGATTGGAAACTAATAATTATCAATGTGAGGGTACTATTGGATTTTCTATAGGTGTAGAAAATGGTGGTTCAGATACATTGGCTGGATTTGAAATAATAGCTGATTTTGCTGGAGAAACTCAATCTTGGTTGTTTGAAGATGTAGTCTTAGCTCCTGGAGCACGCTACTTTTTTGATACAGACTCCATGAGTACCGCCTTGGGTGTTCATTATCTGTCGGTAGAAGGTTTTTTGATGGATACGGGTATTGATCAGCGTCCGTTAAATAATAGGATAGTAACTCGTGTAGAGCATGTAGCGAATTATCCTGCTTCTTTTGAAACCAGCACCACTGAACCTTGTATTGGAAGTACGGTGAGTGTTATTGGAAGTTTAGATGGATCTACCGCAGGTAAATTTGAGTGGTACTCCGATGAAAATCTTTTAAACCAGATTGGTACGGGTACAGTATTGAATATTGAAATGGATGAGCCAGAGAAAACAGTATATGCTAAAGCATTACTAGGAGGTACCTATGGTGCAAAAATTGATCAGGCTTATCAATCCATTGAGAGTGGGGCAGGTAAGGGTTTGGCTATCCAAGCTTCTGAGGATGCCTTTCTAAGATCTATGAAGGTGAATTCTTCCAATGGAGGTACTATTATTGTCCGTGTTTATGATGAGGATGGAGAAATTGTTAAGTCCATTGTAAACATTGTTGCTGCTGGAGTGAATGAGATCTTTGTGGGTGTAGAACTAGAGGCTAATGATCGGTACGATGTAGAATTATTTACTGGGGCTGCTAAGCTGATGGCCCATGATTTTGATTTACCTTATTCAACGGGTGGAGATTTATTAGATATTCTCTCTGGTCTTGATAATGGTGCTCAAGTAGCTGATTGGTATTATTTCTTTTATGACTTTGTTATTGAGCGGGATGTAGATTGTGGTGTGTTCCAAGTGGATTTAACAGCGGCTGGTATTGGAGCGGTAAGCATTGATGATATAGCGTTGAGCCAAGATCAATTCAATATCGTTACTGAATATCCTACGATCAACCCGATAGCTACTTGGACAGGGGATTATGAAACAATAGAATGGGACTTTGGAGATGGAAATACATCATCAGAAATTGAACCTAGCCATACCTATACAAGTGCAGGTACTTATTTACTAACCTTAACTTTAACGGATGCAGCTGGTTGTAGCAGTACTTTTATCAAAGAAGTTCAAGTCAATTCATTCTTGACTGGCGTTAATCAGGTAGCAGATCCTAATGACTTTATTATTTATCCTAACCCTACAGATGGTGTTTTATTTGTCAGTGGTGCAAAAATTGATGAGATACGATTAGTTGATATGCGTGGACGGATCTTGATGCAATTTGAATCCAATAGAACGCAGGAGGAACTCGACTTAGGCGATTGGCCAGCGGGAGTATATTTTATACAGATTAAATCTGGTGAGACGACCTGGACATCAAAAGTAATTAGATAAAAAAAGGGCGATGATTAATCATCGCCCTTTTTTTTAATTCAATGCTTCTCGCGCTTCAAATAGCGTTTTCGGTGCATTTTCAACCGTATCGGTGAAGGTTTTCCATTGATTGGAGTGTAAACCATCTATTCGATCTACAGCTTCTTGTATGGAATCTTCTAACTTTTTATACATCACTTGAGTCATCTGTGATGGCCCTTGCGACCAATCGGAATCACCCATGTAGCGCATGGTCATCCAGACATAGCCAGAGATGTTGTTATTCTCTCTTTGTATGCCCTTCAATCCTTCTTCTTGCATGAAAAGCTCTTCTATATCAGCCATTTCTGTGTTAATCTCTTTAATCAAGGAATCAAGAGTAGTCTTGGTGTCCTTGTCAAATTGATAATACATATTCTTGACTTGCTTGATGGCTTTCTTGTCTGCTTTCATTTGCTCAAAAGCTCGGTATCCTAAGTCTATGGTTTCATAGACTTGTTCTGCATAGGCTAAACTAGCATCATGTCCTGCTTGATCAAACGGGTATCGTGGATCTGGAAGTAATTCAATGGTAGTAGAATCCTTCTGATCTTTATAAGAGAAAACCAATTCATAGTTGCCAGGAGCAACGCGCATGCCGCCAGGCAGATCACTATCTTTTCTTGTTGGTCTTCTAGAAATGAATCTTACCCCGTCCATTTCCATAGACCATCTTATATTATTGATGCCTTTTTGCGCATTTCTGGTGTATGTTCTTATGATATCTCCAGAATCATCTTTGACCTGAATTTTTATTTTATCCTTACTTTTTTCCGCTACTGAATCTGGATGAATCCATAATCTAAGGCTTGGCATGTAGGACTTGTTAGTCGCATCATATTCGGCATCCGCAATAAAGCGAGCTCCTGTTACAGAGCGAACTCCTTCAACCATATAAGCATGTTTAGCTGCAAAGGCATGCATAGGTTTGTCTAAAACCGATCCAGCCGATTCTGCTAATTCTCTGAATGGAATAATATCGTCTAGGACCCAGAACGCTCTACCAAAAGTTCCTATGATTAGGTCATGTTCTCTTGGATGAATTTTCAAGTCTCTTGTTGGGACTGAAGGATAATTATTGGTCCATTTGGTCCAAGTATCTCCTTTGTCAATCGAGAAGTATAAGCCATAGTCTGTTCCTGCAAAAAGCAGATTTTCAACTTGTGGATCTTGCACAAAAGACTGAACATATCCATCTACATCAGGATTTGTAATTAAGCGTTCGAATTTTTTCCCATAATCAGTAGTATGGTATAGATAAGAATCCCAGTTGTTTCGGCGATAATCATTTACCACGACGAATGCTTCTCCTGCATTTCGTGTTGAAGCAAAAACTTGTGGTATCCAACTACCTGCTTCAAAGCCTGGTAGTTCTTCTGATAATTCTTTCCAGCTTTGTCCTCCGTCAGTGGTTAATTGCAGGTGGCCATCATCAGTACCAACCCAAATGACTTGATTATCAACAGGAGAAGGTTCGATTGCAATGATAGTAGTGTGGTTCTCTGCTTGTGTATCATCAATAGTTAATCCACCAGATAGATGTTGCAATTGTTTGAGGCTATCATTAGTGGTTAGGTCAGGTGAAATGATCTCCCAGCTATTTCCACAATCCGTGCTGTAGTGCACAAATTGCGAGCCGTAATACAGCCCACAATCATTAAATGGATCCTGTGCTATAGCCGCATCCCAATTGAATCTAAGCTCATCTCCCTCTGGGTGTACGGGTTTGATAAAATTATTTTTACCAGTAACCTT
Source organism: Mesoflavibacter profundi (assembly GCA_964225135.1). GTDB lineage: Bacteria > Bacteroidota > Bacteroidia > Chitinophagales > Saprospiraceae > AM-2324. The sequence continues at coordinate 2,741 of CAXQNQ010000013.1, read as the reverse complement.
ATTTATTCTAGCAACATTTCCACCTTGGGACATGGCATAAACTATATCTGGATTGGACGGGTGCGGAACTACATCAAAGCCATCTCCAAAAAAGACTTCCTGCCAGTCTGAATTACGGATACCACCTCTTTTCCAAGTAGAACTTGGTCCTACCCAAGATCCATTATCCTGCATCCCACCCATAATATTGTAAGGTATAGCCATATCGTAATTCACGTGGTAGAATTGACCTACCGGTAGGTTGTTGATGAATTGCCAAGATTGTCCTCTATCTCTGGATATGTTTAATCCTCCATCATTACCCTCAATGATATAGTCGGGATTGGTTGGATGAATCCAAAATGCATGGTGATCTGGGTGTACACCTGTGAAACATACATAACCTAGTAGTTGAGAGAAGGTCTTAACTCCATCTTCTGATAAGGTCATAGTTGAATGCAGGTTGAATATTCGATTCTCATTGGAAGGATCAACGAATATATCTGAATAATAAAATGGTCTACCTCCAATATTTTCTTCGGACACCATAGACCAGTTTTCACCTCCATCTGTCGATTTGTACAGACCATTTGTTTTAGCTTCTACTAGGACATATACCATATCTTTTTTAGAAGGGGCAAAAGATAAACCAATACGTCCAAGGTCTCCTTTGGGTAGGCCGTCCTCTTCGGTTTTCTTTTCCCAACTTAAACCAGCATCGTAACTGATATAAATACCAGATCCAGCTCCACCTGAGTTAAAGGTCCATGGCTTTCTTCCAAAAGTCCACATAGCTGCGATGAGTTTATCTGGGTTATTTGGATCAATAACTAAATCTGCACAACCAGTTTCTTGATCTTCATATAAGACTTTTTTCCAAGACTCTCCTCCGTCCTCAGAGCGGTATACACCTCTTTCTGGATTAGGCCCCCAAATGGACCCAAGAGATCCTGCAATAATGATGTCTGGGTTTTGTGGGTGTATAATAATCCGGTGGATGGTTCTGGTGTTTTGCAATCCCATCATTTCCCAATTTTTCCCTCCATCAATACTACGATAAATACCTCGCCCAGTATTCATAGAGTTTCTTGGATTACCTTCTCCAGTACCAACCCAAATTTCATTTGGATTTTGTTGGTTGATGGCTATGGATCCAATGGCTTGTAAATCTTGGTCATCAAAGATAGGCTTCCAGTTGATACCACCATTGGTAGATTCCCAAACTCCTCCAGATGCTGTTCCAACATAAATGTGGTCAGGGTGATCCAAAACAACGTCGATACAGGTCACTCGACCACTCATTCCTGCGGGTCCCACATTTCTAATTTGTATGCCTTTTAGTTGCTCAGTATCAAACTTTTGTGCAACAGAAAGCCCTATAAAAATGAATAGACTAATTGAGATGAAAACTAACTTTTTTATCATTTGCTCTAATTTTTTTCAAAATATAGTGAATTGGGGAAGACAAAAGGGTAAGATTTTGCGATAAAATTGTAATAGCTGCTTTTGCAAACCCTTAATAGATAGTAAATTATCATATACCTCTTTTGTAATAAGTACCCAAGTCAAAAAATCCAAACTACCTAAAGCTCAATCAGTTATCTGGCTACAGACCCTCGTTTGTTCAATAACACAAGTATTATGAGGGACTTACAAAAAACCTTTTATCTACGATTAATGGCTGTATTGATATTGCTATCAATTATCCAAATGCCCGACCCTATTTATGCTCAATCTGCTAAAGATTGGAGTGTAGTATATCAAACTTTATCTGTCGGTCAGGGTGTCATTCGATATGAATATAATGTAGATCAATCATTGGAGCTTTCTTTAGTTGATATAGCTAAGGAAAAGTGGTACCGTTGTACCTATGTCTTTGTAGAAGGAGAAGGTACATTTGGCATAAACCAAGATGGTATGCTTTTATCAGAGGAGTTCCCTGGAAGCATAGTATTTGAAGGGGGGTATGATACCAAAATACATATTCAAAAGGGAGGAAAGTTACTCCAATCTAAAGTATTAGTCAGCATAGAATGGATAGAGCCAGAAGTTGAGCCGATTAATAAGATGGCTGTGCTAACCGTGAATCCATATATGCCTACAGATCAATTGGTCAATAATGTATTTATTGGCGGAGATTGTTATGATACCAACAATATAAGCTATACTGGACATACTCAATCTAGTGGAACTTTTGGAAATGGATTGAATACCTTAAGTGTTATGGATGGGGTTATGCTTTCCTCTGGAAATCTATCCAATGCTCCTGGACCGAATACTATTACTAATGCAGGTAATGCATTGAACACAGCTGGAGATCCAGATTTAGAAATCATTGCAAATACACCTTTAGTTTATGATGCCTCTATTTTAGAGTTTGACTTTGTGCCTACCACGGATACTATACGATTCAAATATGTTTTTGCTTCAGAAGAATACTGTGATTATTCCAATTCAAATTATAATGATGCTTTTGGTTTTTTCTTAAGTGGACCTGGTATCAATGGACCATTTTCAAATAATGCTATTAATATTGCAGCGCTACCTACTGGGCAGGCTGTTTCGATTAATAATGTAAATCACATTAATAATCCTGCATATTATATTTCAAATACCATTCCAGCAACCAATACTGGTTTCAGATGTACAGGCAATCCTTTAGGTACTCAACCGGGGATTTCTGAACTTGAATTCGATGGCTTTACGGTATTATTAGAAGCAGTAGCAGTGGTTCAGCCTTGTCAGACCTATCATATTAAGCT
>CAXQNQ010000012.1:0-5374 GCA_964225135.1 Mesoflavibacter profundi | reverse complement strand
ATTTTCAGGTATCATTGCTGGTATTGTGGGTGGTATTGTGGCAGGTGTTTTGAGTGGATCTGCTTTAGGAGTAAGTGGTCCTGCAGCGGGACTTGCGGTAATTGTATTGAATGCCATTCAAGATTTGGGTGCATTTGATGTGTTCCTTATGGCAGTGGTAATAGGAGGTGTGATTCAGCTAATTCTAGGTTTTGCTAAAGCTGGAATTATCGGGTATTATTTTCCTGCCTCGGTAATCAAAGGAATGTTATCTGGTATTGGTATAATCATTTTCATTAAACAAATACCTTATGCATTGGGGTACATCAAACCTCAAATTGCAGCTGGAGAAGAAGCTCCTAGTTTGATCGCAGGATTGCTAGATGGTTCAGCAGTTTTGAGTACGGGCGCTATAATAATTACAGCCATTTCATTGGTTATTTTAATTCTTTGGGAACAAAAGTTTATAAAAAAGATTCGTCTATTTCAGCTTGTTCAAGCACCTTTAATTGTTGTAATCTTAGGTGTAATCTTGAATATATCTTTTCAAGGAAATTCGGATTTAGCATTATCAGCAGCTCAGGTGGTGTCCATTCCTGTACCAGATAGTATTACAGGATTTTTTGGTCAGTTTAGTTTCCCTGATTTTGGTGCTATTATGAATCCAAATGTATGGGTAACAGGAATTATAATAGCCGTAGTAGCGAGTTTAGAGACCTTATTATGTCTTGAAGCTACAGATAAACTGGATCCATTAAAGCGCGTTTCTCCTGCCAATCAAGAGTTGAAGGCGCAGGGTGCAGCTAATTTATTATCTGGTTTGATCGGTGGATTACCAGTTACACAGGTAATTGTTCGTAGTTCAACCAATATTCAATCAGGTGGGCGAACTAAGATGTCTGCTATTCTGCATGGTTTTATCCTATTGTTCTCTGCAATGGCTATTCCAAACATTCTGAATATGATTCCACTAGCTTCATTAGCGGCAATCTTATTCTTAGTGGGATATAAATTAGCTAAGCCTGCATTGTTCAAAGACATGTACAAACAGGGATTAAGACAATTTGTACCATTTGTGGTAACTATCGTAGGTATTGTTGCAACAGATCTCCTTACAGGTATTGTTTTGGGTATGGTTGTAGCTATTTTCTACATCTTGTATAACAACTACAAGAAACCATTCTTGTTTGAGCGTTCAAAAGATGTAGGTGATGATGGTACACTTAGACTAGGCTTAGCAGAAGATGTTACTTTTATCAATAAGGCTAGTATACAAAGAACCTTGAGTCAAATTCCTGATGGAACAAAAGTAATTATTGATGCTAGTAATACGGTCAATATCGACTTTGATGTATTGGAGATTATCCAGGAGTTTGAAGTTAATGCTAAACATAGAGATATTGACCTGACGATTATTGAATTGGAAAATATTAAAATGCGCAATCAGGTTAAGGAAGTCAGTAAAGCTATTAACAATGACATCCTTCCAATGACTAAATAATAATACCTGTTTACTAAAACTATACATTAATTCAATTATGGATACACAAATTATGAATATGCAAACCCAGACTGCTGACTCGCAGGCGGCTCTAAGTCCGGCAATGGCAGTAGCATTATTGAAAGATGGCAATAAGCGTTTTTTAGAAGGAAATACGTTGAATAGAAACCTACACCAACAAGTTGCAGATACAGCTTCAGGGCAATATCCCTTTGCTGCAGTGGTTAGTTGTATAGATTCAAGAATCCCAACTGAGGTGATTTTTGATCAAGGTATTGGAGACATCTTTAATGCACGTGTAGCAGGAAACTTTGTTAATGAAGATATTCTGGGAAGTCTAGAGTTTGCGTGTAAGCTTGCTGGTTCAAAAGTAATTGTGGTTATGGGGCACACCTCATGTGGAGCAGTAAAAGGAGCATGTGACCACGCTGAATTGGGCAACCTTACACAAATGTTAGGTAAGATCATGCCAGCAGTAGATGGGACTTCTACAGCAGTAGGTGAAGCAAGGAATTCTTCTAATGGCGATTTCGTAAATCGCGTTGCGGTAAAAAATGTGGAATTGACCATAGCGAACTTGAAGTCTATGAGCCCTGTGCTAAATGAGATGCTAGAAAATGGAGAGATTGATGTAGTAGGTGCTATGTACGATGTAAAAGACGGTTCAGTATCTTTTTTATAACGGATAATGAAAGTTTATTGATATAAAGCCTTGCACCTTGTGCAGGGCTTTTCTTTTGATATAGATAAAATATTTAGGGCCCTAATTTTCCTTATTAATTGATTTTCACTAATTTAAGATCGGTCTAGCAGAAGTATCAACTCCTTGGACTCCTTTCTACCAATAAATTGTTTTTCATTTTTTAAAATTTTCAGTCATGAGAATCAATACACTGCTATTGGCTTGTATCGGAGCCGTATTTATGTTTTTATCTTCCTGTGGAACAGATGACGAGGTGGTCATAGATGACACGGTTATAGATGATCCAGTACCAGAAGGCTATTCCCTGGTTTGGGCGGATGAATTCAATGGTGATGTAATTAGTCCGGATAACTGGAATTTTGAATATGGAGATGGTTCAGATTACGGTCTACCTCCAGGTTGGGGTAATAATGAACTTCAATTATACACTGACGCTAGCGATAATGCTGGTATAGTGAAATTAGGGGATGTTTCAGCCCTTCAGATTACGGCACTTGCAGATGGGGCAGGGGGATATACTTCTTCCAAGCTGACATCTCAAAACAAAGTTAGTGTGCGCTATGGTCGAGTGGATGCAAAGGCAAAAATGCCTCAAGGGCAAGGTATCTGGCCTGCCATTTGGATGCTAGGGGATAATATTTCCGAAATTTCTTGGCCGGGTTGTGGCGAGATTGATATTGTAGAGGTGCTCGGGCAAGATCCTAATACGGTGTATTCAACGGTACATTATACCGATGCAGATAATAGTCTTTCCAGCAATCAGGGTTTGGTAAATTCAACGGTTGACTATAGCGCTGATTTTCACATTTATTCGGTAGAGTGGACGCCAACATTGATTCGTTTTTTACTCGATGGAGATGTGGTTCATGAGGTGGCCTTAGCAGACGATATGAAAGAGTTTCAGCGTAGTTTTTACCTCATCATGAATGTGGCAGTTGGAGGCTATTGGCCGGGTGAGCCGGATGCAACAACTACTTTTCCACAAAGCATGCAGGTAGATTATGTCAGAGTATATGCCGAAGATGGTTTTGAGGCTCCAGAGGCACCTGCACTAGATATTGCAGAAGAGACTATAGGTCAAATCTTACAACCAAGTATAGCAGATCATGCCATTCAAGAAGGATTTGACATTTTAGGAAATCTAGAAGTACTCGTATGGGGTGGTGGTGGAGAACCTATTGTAGGGTTATCTGACCAAGCTGTAGAAGGAGACTCCTCTTTATTATTTACTTACCAAGGTGAAAACTGGGGCGGAGGTTATATTAAGATGGAAGATCCGGTAGACTTAAGCAGTTACACCAACTTTAAGTTTTCATTACAAACACCTGCAGAGCTCGTAGATGCTGAAATTAAGCTAGAGAGCCCTACTACAAATGCCGCAGTGTACTTAGCCAATTATACGGGTACAGATGTCGGGAATGGGTTCTTAGAATATTCCATCCCGCTAGCAGATTTTGTTGGTTTAGATGCGAGTGCAGTATGGATCCCTTTTGCCATGTGGAATCCTCAAAATTCGGCCTTGGAATTTGTGGGGGGTGACGTGCATATTGATAATATTCATTTTGAATAGGTAGAATTTATTTTGTTGCTGTCCGATATGTCTTAATTTAGAGCAACTAACGCGCTGAATTATGATTGTTTCTAAAGGTTTACATATCTCAAAACTCATCAAATGGTCAGGTCATCATATCGTATGGCTAACCCTAGTGATGAGTTTTACTGTATTACTTTATCATTTTGGGTGGATAAACTTCGTGATTCCATGGCTTCCAGTATCGGTTATTGGTACGGCGGTAGCCTTTTATGTAGGTTTTAAGAATAATCAATCCTACAGTAGAGCTTGGGAAGCCCGTAAAATTTGGGGTGGGATTGTTAATGAGAGCCGAACTTGGGGCATGCAAGTCAGTGGATTTATCAATAATCAATTTCGTGCTGAAGCGGTAAGTGATGAGGAGATTCATGCCATTAAAAAGAGATTGATTTATAGGCATATTGCTTGGTTGTACCAGCACAGAGAACAGTTGTTAGTTCCAACTTCTTGGGAGCATATTAGTCAAGGTGGAATAATGTCTAGGACTGCTGAAATGTATCAGACAAGATTTGGGGTTGGGCTCTTTGCAGAAGAGATCAGTGAAATTGATCTAAAAAACTATCTAAGCTCTGAGGAATATAGTCGCATAATGAAAATGGCCAATCCAGCTACTCAGTTGGTCAACCTACAATCAAAGGATTTGGAACAACTTCGGATGAATAATTTCATCAATGATTTCCAGCACATGGAAATGGAAAGTGTATTAAGGTCCTTCTATACTTTACAAGGGAGGAATGAGCGAATCAAAAAATTCCCTTTACCTAGGCAGTATGCTAATATGAGTCGATATTTCGTTGGGATATTCATTACCTTTTTACCTTTTAGTATGATTCCTGCATTGATGGATTCAGGTAAGTTTGGTATATGGTTATCCATTCCAGTATCTGTATTGATTGGTTGGATTTATGTGATGATGGAAATCGTTGGCGATTACTCGGAGAACCCATTCCAGGGGATGGTGAATGACATACCTACCTTGTCTTTGAGTAGAACGATAGAGATTGATTTAAGGGAAATGTTAGGTGAAACAGACCTACCGAAAAAGATTGAGTCCAAAGGAAATGTACTGATGTAATGATTGGCTATAGATCCTAGAAGATTTTTTAATTTATAATTATCAATAAATGAAACATTGGACAATGGGCTTAGTACCCCTGCTTGCATTTGCCATTGTATGTTGCGCTAGCGAAAAAGAAAATCAAAAGGAGGAAATGGAACAGCATAATTCTCAAGTATTAGCTCCTCCAATAGCAGATTATGTAGTGGAAATTTTTGAAGACAGTTCTGGGAATCTTTGGTTCGGTACAGTGGATAGAGGTGTTGCCAAGTATGACGGAGATACCTTGACTTATTTGACCATGGAGGACGGATTGCCTTCGGATGCTGTGGTAGATATTTTAGAAGATGAACATGGGGTGCTTTGAATGGCTACTCAGAATGGATTAGTTCGATATGAGGATGGACAAATAAAGACCTTTACAGAAGCAGAAGGCTTGCCGCACTTCAGATTATCAGGATTAATGCTAGATCAAACTGGACTATTGTGGATAGCTTCCTGGGGTGGTGTTGGTCGATATGATGGTAAAACTTTTGAAATTTT
>CAXQNQ010000011.1:0-3325 GCA_964225135.1 Mesoflavibacter profundi | reverse complement strand
GAAGTGGATATTCAAAAAAAGTAATCTCCCCATTACTTGCTCCCGCAGCTTTATGAATAGCTACAATTTGGTCTTTTGAGCTAGTATTTTTTTGAAGCATGTTAAATACAGTTGGGCTAGCTTCCATACTGAGCACTCGACCACTTGATCCTGTTAAGTGACTAGCCAACAAAGAAAAATACCCAAAATGTGCCCCCACATCAACAAATTGCATACCTGGTTTTAAATGATTAATCAAGAAATGGGCTAAACGAAGTTCAGATGGATGGGTCTTCGCTCCTAAAAGAAAAAGATCGCTGCCTGCAGGTAAATCGATTAGCATGTTGGCTCCAAAGAATAATGCTGTTGGTTTGATTTGTCCTTGCTTAGAGGAAGGGTATATCAGTCTTTTATGCCACTGAAATTGAAGGTAGGAACTAGGTCGGAATAGAAACCGTCTCCAAAAAGCACCTTCAGCTAAGGCTTGCGCTTTTTTTAATGCTATCAATAGTTTTTTTTCCTCCATGAGGCAAAATTACGAATTGTATTTAGATTACCGCTTGAGTTTGATTTTTTTCATACGAGCAGGAATGAAGCCCGTGCGCTCAGAAGCGATTAATGCATGTTGGTCATCGATCCAGTCTACTGATTCGAATTGAGTTATGATGGGCAAAAATCCAATCCGGTATGCTTTACTTTTTCCAGAGAAAATGGCCCCATCCTCAAAATCATAAAAATGATATAGTCGAGTCTTTGACCGAGGGAAAAACCCCAATAGGAGTTTGAAATTATAGCTAATAACAAGACATTCATCACCAGATGGATTAAAGGCTGCACCTGTAACTACGAGTTTGGGAAACTCGAAACTGTCCCTCAATTCAACGAACTGAGGTTTTTCTAAGTCCATCTGATAATGTTTACTATAGTAGTTGCCAGCTTGCATTTTATTTTTGGAAAAAAAATGTAGTGTTCCTTTGTTATAGGCTAATGATTCTAGATCATAATTCATCCAAGGTCTGCCTGGTCTTACTACTTTTTGGTCGGGGAGTGCAATCATAAAGGAGTCTATATGACCTGCCGCATGAATTTGATAAATCTTTAGATCCGTTCTACAATTACAATTATTGCCAAAATCTGCAATAAAAATACTGCTTCCATCAGTTGCTAGTGCCTCCCAATCTTTGTTTTGGATCTGATTCAACAAGACTTGATTATAAACTTGACCAGCAGCATTGAGATAATACAAAATAGGCTGATCACCACTATCATTAATAGCTAGAATACTGTCTTTGTTGATTAAGCAAAGTCCCGATATCTCTTTCACGCTATTGGGTAAAAACTGTCTTTTTTTGAAGGTGTTTTGACCCAATAAAATACTAGATGTTAAGAATAGTAATAGTGTGATACGAGTTTTCATGCGGGATGGTTTGCAGCAATTTTTATTTGTGCTAGGTGATGCTCACCATGCCAATGAAGTTTCGTAAATAATGCTTCACAGCTAAAGTTTTGATCTGATGCTGGATTGTAGAACGTTCTGTTTCTTTCCAAAGTATCAAGTGTACTAAATAAATATGCTGCTCTTCTTTGAACACCTTGCAGGATTAAAATGGAATATCTAGGATCTAAATCCTGAACATCCGCTTGTTTAGTCCATATATTTTCAGGGAAAGGAACCACAGTAGGATGATCGTCGGATAGCGCTAATTTAAGCCTAAAGAGCATGGTCAGATGGGCATCAGCTAAGTGATGTACGATCTCTTGTATATTCCAAGATTCAGCTCTATATAAATTGTTGTATTGCTCCTTGGATATGCTATTGAATAATTCATCTAAGCGATCACCCAAGCTCTGGACATCTTGAGTAGCTTGTAAACGCTGTTCATCAGTCCAAACCTGATTTAAATTAAGTTTACCAATAGGATAGGTTCTCTCTTCAAGAGTGAGCATAATTATTTCTTTTTAAAGCGTTGAATCAATTGATCTGAAGCCGAAAAAGGTGAGATTTGATTTCGGGCAACTTGTTCTTTTAATTTGGGATAAAGACTAGCTACTTCTGGATGCTCCAGAAACGTCTTTAGAACTTGATGCTGAAGACTTTCCTCTAACCAATAACTGGCCTGTTCAGCTCTTTTTGTATGGAAAGAATCATTTCCTTTAACCTGTTCTTTGTAGGCTTGAATTTGGGTTTCAAATGCCTCAATGCCTATTCCTTGTAAAGCGGATACAGTCATCACTTGGACCGTCCAACCGTTAGCTTTGGGTGGTAGTAAGTGTAAGGCATTGGCATAGTCTCTTTTTGTAGCTTTGGCCATTTTAATTCTATCCTCGTCAGCTTTATTGACTAAAACAATATCTGCCATTTCCATAATGCCTCTCTTGATCCCTTGAAGTTCATCTCCACCTCCAGGAAGAAGGAGTAAGCAGAATATATCCACCATAGAGTGAACAGCTGTCTCGGATTGTCCAACTCCAACTGTTTCAATGAGGATACGACTATATCCAGCTGCTTCGCACAACAGGATAGTTTCCCTTGTCTTACGAGCTACGCCTCCTAGTGAATCTCCAGCTGGGGAAGGGCGGATAAATGCCATGGGATGCCCAGCAAGTTTTTCCATTCTGGTTTTATCACCGAGAATAGAGCCTTTACTGATTTGACTACTTGGATCAATTGTTAATACAGCAATTTTTTCGCCGGCTTCAATTAATTGAGATCCGTAGGCTTCGATGAAAGTAGATTTACCCACCCCGGGTGTTCCGGTAATACCTATTCGAATAGAATTTCCTGTAAGTGGCATACAGCGTTCTAAAAGCTTCCTGGATAATTCTTGGTGATTGGTGTGGGTGCTTTCTATCAGTGTGATAGCTTTGGATAGTTGTACTACATCCCCTTTTTGGATACCAGCCCATAGACTATCTATATCAAAGTGGACCTTCCTTTGAAGTTTATTCAGATTTGGATTGATAGAACGGTCTGGTATGTTTTTTTGATCCAATTTGTAATAGTTATGGAGGGTTTAATGTACCCCCCCTATATTTATGATTTATTTAGTACTTATCATAAAATAATACTAATCTTTTAATTGGAGTTTACCTTTTGGCTCTTTTTTAAGTCCTTTAAAGTAGATCAGTAGCGTGTTACTGATTCAGAGAGGGTTAGCTCCAAGACGCATGAAATGCAATTACCTGACCTTGACAGGCTATCCCTCTTACTCATTTATTTTCCTGTAAAGTTCGGTTTTCTCTTTTCTAAGAATGCTTGAACCCCTTCTTTATAATCTGCTGTATTGGAAGCAGCCGTTTGTAGCAAATCTTCTAAATCAAGTTGCATATCTAAATCATTTTTCAA
>CAXQNQ010000010.1:0-4170 GCA_964225135.1 Mesoflavibacter profundi | reverse complement strand
AATTATTTAAAATTGTCGATGAACCATATTTTACAATATTTGGAGGTGTCGCCAGATAGTGTACATTTGTTTTGGAAAGGTAGAGTAGGACTGTTTGCTATTTTGAAAGCTTTGGATATTCAGGATGATGATGAAGTAATTATTCCTGCCTTCACTTGTGTTGTAGTTGCAAATGCGATTATTTATTGTGGTGCTAAACCTGTTTATGTAGATATAAATCCAATAAACCTTCAATATAATTCCACTAAGCTTAAACAAGCTATCACTCCTAATACCAAGGTGATTATTGCACAAAATACATTTGGGATTCCAGCCGATTACGAAGTTTTAAAAGATATATGCAATGAATACGAGATTAGTTGTATTGAGGATGCTACGCATGGCTTAGGCACTCGGTATAACAACCAGAAACACCCTCCAAACTTTGTAAAAGCCTCCTTTTATTCTTTTCAATGGAATAAACCGTTGTCTGCTGGATTAGGGGGCTTGGTATATTGCTCTGATAAAGGTTTAAACAAAATAATTACTGACTTAAATAAGAACCTAGTTAAGCCTAGTTTTAAAGAAATTAGCTTGTTAAGACTTCAACTTCTGATTCGACCATTAATCAATCATCCCATGGTTTATAGTTGGGGTGTAGCTTTATTTAGGATTCTGTCAAAAATGGGTATTGTTGTAGGTTCTAGCCAAGCCATAGAAATGAATAGTACTCAAAAGCCACAGCAATTTTTTAAGGGGATTTCAAATGTGCAAATAAAAAAAGTGAATCAGCAAATTGGACAGCTAGATAATTTGATTGCTAAAAGGCAGGAGCAGTATTCAAGGTACGATCAGTTATTCAAATCATTGGATTTGTTTAAACTAGAGTTTAGTGAAATAAATCACTCTGCACTAAAGTTTCCAATCTTTGTAAAAAATAAAACAGCATTTTTGAAGTTAGCTTCAAAAGCTGGAATTAAACTTGGGGATTGGATGAATAGTCCCATACATCCAGTTGAACAGCATTGGGAGACTTGGTTCTATTATGCAGGAACAGCTCCTGTAGCAGAAAAATATGCACAACATATTTTGAACTTGCAGACTGACTTGCACCTCAAAGAATTCAAATCTACCTTAGCATTTATTGAACAAAACAAAGCACAATTTATCCCTGCGGGTCCTTCATTTCTGAAAGGAGTTGATTGACCTTTAGGATAAAAGCATCTACTTCTTCCTCTACAGTCCCATCACAAAAGGCTCTGACATATCTATTTTCATCTACCAAGATTAGTCTGCCAGAATGATCAAATCCACCTGGTGCCTCATCATTTTCAATGGCTATACTGAAGTAGTCGTCTGCAATGTCATAAATTTCCATTTTGTCTCCAGTTACAAAATGCCATTTTTGATGATCTGCACCTAGTTTCTCCGCATATTCAAATAGTCTTCCAACAGTATCTCTTTTTACATCTATACTATGAGCAAGTAATAAAAGATTTGGATCATTTTTAAAAGCCTCTTGTACCTTTAACATCGAATTGGAAACCTTTGGACAGATGGTTGGACATGAAGTGAAAAAGAAATCAACTACATAGGCTTTGTTGCTAAATGTGGCATTAGTGATAGTATCTCCTAATTGATTAATAAATGCAAAATCAGGTATACTTGGATATATGGTGTCACCATCTACTATATCCGCATGTCCAATGTAGGGTAAAGGTTGCGTCTGATTTTTCGTACAACTAAAAAGTACTAAGCTAGCGGTAATTATAGCTAAAAATGCAGTTGATTTGTATAAGGTATTTCTATTCATTATTGTCATTGGCTTTAAGCATCTGATCCTTTACTGTTCTAATTTGTATTAATTGTTCCTTTAGGTATTCATCTAATTGTCCTGGATCAAGTGAATCTCTTAATGTTTTAGGAGCTTTAATTTGGTACATCCAATCCCACATGGCTTCTTCAGCTGCATCAAGTTCCTGAATCTTAGTTTTCACTAAACTATCGTTGGAACTCAATTTTTCAAGTAAATCTTTTTTTTGAACAATTTTTGAAGTTAAGGGCATAACTTCGTCATGTATATCCATGATGACTTGGTACAAACTATCCTGAGTATTTATTTGTGTTTGATTATGAGCCACATTTGATTCGCAGGATATACCAAAAAAGATTGAGATCCCGATTATGACAAGTCCTCGATAATAGGATAGCTTCATTTTAATTTATTTTTTGTAAAATTAGTCAAATTAGAAAACAACTTCGGCGTTAGATTTATTTAATTACAAATTCATCACAAATTCTAAGGGTGACCTAAATTTGCATTCATGAGGAATAAAAGAGCATTAGTTTGGTTTCAGAAAGATCTAAGGATTCATGATAATGAAGTCTTAGTTGAAGCTTCAAGGCATGCGGAAGAGGTTATTCCTGTATATGTGTTTGATGATAGAGATTTCAAAAAGAAAACTGAAATTCTGAAAACCGATAAAACGGGTATTATTCGTTCGGTTTTTATTGCTGAATCTGTTAAAAATTTAAGGGCAAACCTATTGAAACGTGGCAGTCAACTAGTGGTCCGCAGTGGCATTTCAGAAGAAGTACTATTTCAATTGGCCAAAGAGTTTGACATTGACGCCGTTTATTGTAATAGAGAACGAACTCGAGATGAAGTTTTTAGGCAAGAATCTTTGGAGAAATTGCTTTGGTCTATTGGCAGAGAAGTCAGATATTCTAGGGGGAAAATGTTGTATTACACTTCCGACCTTCCCTTTCCAATTACACATGCTCCAGATAACTTTATACAATTCAGAAAGGAGGTGGAAAGGATAATTTCAGTGCGACTTCCATTAGAAGAGGTTGAAATTCCTTCTTTTAAACCTAAGATTAATTTTGATTTCGGAGAAGTGCCAGAATTCTGGGGAGACTATAATTTCGAATTGAAGGGGGGAGAGGATGAAGCAATGACGAACCTAAGGCATTTAACTCATTTAATAGTAGAGGAGAAACAAAAATTCAAGGAGGTAAAACCTATCCTAGAAATGCTTTTTGTTTATTTGGCTGATGGTTGCTTATCTCCTAAACAATTATATCACAGGTCTGAAAAATGGCGCATGCGTGGTGGGGATCCCGCTTTATCTGATTATGTTAAAACCATCTTATTGTGGAGAGATTTTTACCGATTAATGGGGAAAAAGTATGGTGAATTGATTTTTGAGCAGGGAGGGGTCAAGCAGAAACCTAATGATGAAGCGTCCATTGATACTACATTGTTTAATATTTGGAAAGACGGTAGAACAGGCTTCCCATACATTGACGCATGTATGCGTAAACTAGCTGCAAAAGGTTATTTGCAAAATCATGAAAAGAAAATAGTTGCCAGTTTTTTAATTCATGCTATGAACTTAGATTGGCGATTAGGTGCAGAATATTTTGAAAGTATTTTTATCAATTATGATCCATGCTCCGTTTGGGGTATGTGGAATTATATTGCAGGAATAAGCAGTGATGAAAAAGATGGTATTGAACTTAATTGCTTAAGAGAAGCACAAAAATATGACCCAAATGGGGATTTAGTGCGTAAATGGATTCCAGCTTTAAAGGACATGCCTAAAAAATATATTCATAAGCCTTTTCAGCTTAGTGATGCTGAATTAAAGGAATTTAATATCGTACTTGGTGCTGATTATCCTGCACCGATTCACACGGTTAACAAGATGGTTTACTAATTATTATGAAATGACTCCATCTTGCATCATGATGGTGCGATCAGAAATCTTTGACAATTCCTTACTATGTGTGACTATCACAAATGTTTGTCCAAACTCATTCCTTAATTGAAGTAATAATTGGTGTAGTTCCTCTGAAGATTCACTATCCAAATTTCCTGTTGGTTCATCTGCAAAAATAACGGCAGGCTGATTAATTAATGCTCGAGCAACGGCAACTCTTTGCTGCTCTCCTCCAGAAAGTTGATTTGGCTTGTGCTTTATTCTATCCTTTAGACCGAGAAAGTCTAACAATTCCTTAGCTCTTTTTTCTTGATTTGAGCTATAATCTTTTGAGATCATGGAAGGAATCAAAACATTTTCCAACGCTGTAAACTCTGGAAGTAAATGGTGGAATTGAAAAATGAAACCAATTTTAGTATTTCTAAGTGCAGCAACTTCCTTACTATTTAGCTTGGAAACGTCAACA
>CAXQNQ010000009.1:0-7693 GCA_964225135.1 Mesoflavibacter profundi | reverse complement strand
GACATGTTGCACTTCGACTATTCCACACGGAGTTAGAAACCGTTTATGAGGAATTCAATATAACCCAAGACTCTGATCCTAGAAAAGTCAACAAGGCCATCAACGAAATCCTATTCCCTACGCATCCCTATGGCACCCATACCACTATAGGGAGAGGAGAGGATCTTAAAGCACCCTCCCAATCTGCTATACAAGCTTTTTTTAGCCAATACTATGTCCCAAATAATATGGCTATCTGCCTATCGGGTGATTTTGAAGTAGATGTAGCATTAGAAGCCATTGAAACCTATTGGGGAGGCTTTCAAGCTTCAGAAGTGCCCGCATTTGAATTTACAGAGCAACCAAACCTAGACAAACCCGTAACCAAAGAGGTTTATGGGCAAGATGCGCCCTTTGTTGAAATAGCTTGGAAACTCCCAGGCTCCAACGGACAAACACTACCCTATTATGAGTTTATTACCAGCATATTGCAAAATGCACAAGTAGGTCTAATCGATTGGATAAAAAGAGAACAAAAGGTATTGACCGCAAATGCCTACATGTATATGTTCAAAGACTACTCCTCTTTAAGAATATCCGCCCAGCCTATTCAAGGACAAAGCTTAGAAGAAGTCAAAGATATTTTGATGGATGTTTTTGAAAAATTAAAAAATGGAGCTTACCCAGACTGGATCATTGAAGGCATCATCAAAGACATCAAACTGTCTATGATTAATCACGCGGACTCGAATAGCGATAGAAGTAATATCATGACTCAATTCGCCATCTGGGATGTGGACTGGGAACACATGGATAATAGAATGCAGCGCTTGGAGCAAATCAATAAAGAGGATATTACCCAGTTTATTCAAGAACACATATCCACAGCTCCGGCCATTATCTACAAAAAGCAAGGAGAAGATCCTAATGTGCTCAAGATGGAGAAACCACATATTACTCCATTGCCTATGAACAAAGAGACCCAATCTGATTTCGCAAGTGAAATATTGAGCTATGAGCCCGATATAATCCCTACAGATTTCCTAGATCTTAAAAGTTCCATAGCAGCAATTGACCTCAATAATGGATGTACTTTACATTATCAAACCAATCAGTACAACGACTTATTCAAAACAACCCTACATTGGGAACTAGGTAAGAGCAATAAGAAAGAAGTGGCACTACTAGGTGCTATAATGAATTATATGTTCACAGCTAATTACAACCAAGAAGAGTTACAAAACAAACTCTTCCAAAAAGGATTGTATATCAGCAGCAAATGCAGTGAAGAAACGCTGCTGGTCTCCATCCAAGGACTTAGTGACACCTTTGAAGAAGCTATCCTAATCCTTAAAGAGGTGCTAACTACAGCTAGCATCGATGAAAAAGCCTTGTCCAACATAAAGCGAGATATTTTTCAATCTAGAATCAATTCATTAACCAATAAGCAGGTAATCTTACGTAATGGTTTAATGAATTATATCAAATTTGGAGCTGATAATCCCTTCACGGATCGCTTAGATTCAGCTCAGCTCATTGATTTAGATGTACAAGCGGTTGAAGCCTTAATACATCAACTCTTGGAACACCCCTTCACCTGCTATTGCTATGGGTCATTCTCACTAGAGGAATGCAAAAAACAAATCCAACATATTACGGATGCAAGCCATGTACACAGAGCCATTCCTACGTTTAAAGAGTTTGTTCAAGTACCGGTACAACAAAATCAAATCTTCACCTTGGATTTCCCAATGGTTCAAACCGATATTTTATTCCAAGCTAAAACAAATGATACCTTCGACCTAGACCAATATGTAATGTCTGAGTGGTATAATCAATACTTCGGATATGGTTTGTCCTCCATCATGTTCCAAGAAATTCGAGAAGCAAAAGCTTACGGTTATGCTACCTATGCTTATGCAAGCAGTCCAGGCAAAAAAGAGCAAGCGCACAACCTCACAGCTTATTTAGGCACGCAACCAGATAAGGTGAATACTGCCATTCCAGATATCCTTGAATTGCTTAATAATATGCCAGTAGTACCAAACCAAATGGAGCAAGCTAGACAGTCCATACTGAAAAATATTGAATCCAGCCGAATCAATAAATCCAACATCTATTGGACCTGGCTTAAGAATAAAAAGCTAGGCTATGATGAGGATGTTCGTGCCTTAACCTATGAAAAACTGAAAGCCTCCACTCAACAAGATTTGATCAATTTCCATCAGGAAGTAATCAAAAACAAAGCGTATAATATTGTTCTAATGGGTCCAATAGATCAATTAGATTTAGACTACATCTCGACCTTTGGTACTATTCAAAAGCTGAGTGTAGAAGACGTCTTTGGGTATTCAGAAGAAGGTATCAAACAAGCTTTGGCAAAATTATAGACATGCTTCCTTTATCGCCTATTCAATTACTGGAATCAGAACTATATACCAAGAAAAAACTTCAAGTTTGGGTAAAACGGGATGAACTCATTCACCCGCTGATATCCGGAAATAAATGGCGTAAGTTACAATACAACCTAGAGGCATTTAAACAGCTAGGGAAAAAACACCTACTCAGTTTTGGAGGTGCTTTTTCCAATCATTTACTTGCGCTAGCTGCTGCTGCCCAAAAGCATCAAATAAAAGCAACTATTATCGTTCGAGGTGATGGTTATGATGACCATAATCCTACCCTAAGATTAGCTCGAGAAATGGATTTAAATCTTGTTTTTATAGATCGAGCTAATTATAAAAAAAGAGAAGATCCTGCTTTTCAACAACAACTAATGGACCAATACCAAGCAGATTTCCTACTACCCGAAGGAGGAACCAATGCATTGGCATTGAAGGGATGTAGAACCATTGTAGATGAAATAACATTTCAGTTATCAGCAGAGCCAGACTTCATCTGTGTAGCTGCAGGAACCGGAGGAACGAGTGCTGGTATATTAGAACAAACCAAGCAGGCTGAAGTCCTAGTTTTTCCCGCTTTAAAAGGTGACTTCATGGAAGAAGCTATCCGCAAGATTAGCACAATAAAACTACCAGCTTTCCAATGTTTTAACCTATACCACTTTGGAGGATATGCAAAATTCAAACCCGAACTCATCGACTTTATAAATCGTTTCCATCAAGCAAATAGCATCCTTTTAGACCCCGTTTATACCGGAAAAATGTTTTTTGGATTAGAAGATTTAATTCTGCAGGATTATTTCCCGGAAGGCTCAACCATTGTAGCTATCCATACCGGAGGTCTACAAGGAAACTTAGGATTTAATTATCGGTTCGGCAATCTTATTCCTAATCCTGAACTTTAAGCTCATCTAATGGCATGCGAATTAATTGATTTGGGTACAAGGCATAGAAAAAGCCATCCTTTATAGCAAAAGCATTTATTGGAGCTGAAAACTTCGTCAAAAAAAGTCGATCTGGATTTTTGGTAGATAAATCCATAGCAAATAATCTATCCGATTCGTATATGTATAGAATCCCCTCATCCATGGCAGTTAGCGTATTAGGATCTAATTGAATCTTTCGATCCAGATACCCAAAAAAGTCAAATACACAAACCAAGCCATCGGCCGTAGTTAAAATCAAACAATCATCGGTTTCTCTAATAGAAGTTACTATTGGATAACCGCCCAAAACAAAGTTCAAATCTGAACTCTCATATAAACGATTGCCAGCTTGATCAATCCGAAGTACTTTATTTTCATCTCTGGAGAACACCCAAAAACCACCTAATGATGCTGAACCAACTGCCTGTACATTAGGGAGATTTAAAAAATCTAAATCAATCTCTACTGCCGCACTCAACATCTCATCAAACAAGCTAATTCTATTAACATCAGGAAAAAATGCTAAGGGTTTCATTGGATCATTCAAATCCAACTGTAAAGCATTACCCCATACATTTATTTGATTATAGGCTAACAGATTAAGTTTGGCGTCATAACACCAAGTATCTCCCTGTTGGGACTCGATAAGAATAAGTCTATTTAGTGGATCCACCTGGAAGTTAGTAGCCTCCAGTTTCAAAGTATCTTGTGAAAAAGCAAATGCAGGCAAGAGCAATAAAAGCAATCTATTCAGCACCATATACTTGCCCATCCTCATGTTCGAAGAAAAGGATCTCCAATTCTTGACCATCGAAGCGAGCATAGGAGTTATTATATAGCCACTCCCCCAAGTTAATATAGGTACTCTTCTCATTAATTGACCTTCTTATACATAAATGTCTGTGTCCGAAGATAAAATAGTCAATTTCAGGATTTTTTTCTAGCTCAGATTGAGCATATTGAAACAACCACTCTTTATCATCACCCAAATAACGATATTCCTCCTTAGAAGATTGTCTACTCTTTTTGGAAAGCATACTAGCTAGTGGAATCCCAAGATTTGGGTGTAACCAACCAAACAAAAATTGACATATCCGATTACGGAAGATCTTTTTAATCACCTTATAGGTATAATCCCCAGGGCCATATCCATCTCCATGTCCTATAAAAAAAGTTTTACCGCCAAAAGAGCGCAGGATGTGATCCGAATGAATCTGAACGCCCAATTCTTTCTTAAAATAATCGAACATCCACATATCATGATTCCCTAGAAAAAAATGCACTTCGATGCCTTTAGCGGTTAAGTCTGCAACCTTAGTGAGAAATCTGAAATAACCTTTAGGAACGACATATTTGTATTCAAACCAAAAATCAAAAATATCCCCTACTATACATACAACTGTAGCATCTGAGCTGATTTGATCCAGCCAGCGAACAATTTGCAATTCCCGCTCAGCACTACTCAGACGTGCGTCTAACCCTAAATGAAAATCACTGGCGAAATAAATCATGAAGCAACAAGCTTTTATTATTCGCTACAAAATGGTAATATATTTTCGCTTTCTGAAATAAAATTTAAAGCATCCAATCTAAAAGTGCTAAGTTTGAGAAAAATAAAAGACGGACTGATATGAATTTTGATCTGACAGGAAAAAATGCATTAGTATGCGGATCTAGTAGAGGGATAGGCAAAGCAGCAGCTTTTGAACTCGCAGCCTTAGGAGCCAATGTTACATTGGTTGCTCGAAATATTGAAAGACTTGGAGCAGTTTTAGAGGCTCTAGATCGTACTAAGGGACAAAACCATGATTTCTTCTCAGCGGATTTCTCCGATCCAGCAGATTTACAAAAGAAAGTCAATGGATTAGCTACTCAAAAAACCATCCATATCCTAATCAATAATACAGGAGGACCTGCTGGTGGCCCAGCACATCTAGCTCAGCTGGACGAATTTACAGCAGCCTTTAATAATCACCTCATATGTAACCATGTCTTAGTACAAGCCTTGATAGATGGCATGAAAAAAGAAGGCTACGGTCGTATCATCAACGTGATTTCAACTTCAGTAAAGCAACCTCTAGATGGCCTTGGTGTCTCTAATACTATCAGGGGAGCTGTTGCTAATTGGTCCAAAACACTTGCTAATGAACTAGGTGCCTTCGGAATTACTGTCAATAATGTACTGCCAGGAGCCACCTTAACCGATAGACTTCAAGAAATAATAGAGGCTAAAGCCGCAAAGACTGGTAAATCAGTTGAAGACATTCAGAAAGCCATGCAGGCTGCAGTTCCCATGAAACGATTCGCAAAACCAGAAGAGATAGCTGCAGCTATTGCTTTCTTAGCTAGCCCTGCAGCTTCCTACATCAATGGAATTAATGTTCCCGTCGATGGTGGTAGAACGAAATCATTATAACTTGTTCACATGGACTTGAATTACAAAGTTTTTGGATCAGGTGAACCTATTATTATCCTACACGGCCTATTTGGCACCTTGGATAATTGGCAAACAGTAGCCAAAAAACTTGCTGAACAATATATGGTATACATTGTGGATCAGCGTAATCATGGAAGATCACCCCATGTGGAAGGCCATAATTACAAAGCCATGGCTGAAGACCTCGCTTCTTTTATGGAAGAAAACTGGATACACCATGCACATGTTATAGGTCATTCTATGGGAGGTAAAACGGCTATGCAATTTGCGATAGACTTCCCCGACATGCTGGACAAATTAGTAGTGGTTGATATTGCACCTAAAAAATATAAAGGGGGGCACCAAACAATATTTGAGGCACTACTGTCCGTTAATTTAGAACAAGTTCAGAAGCGGAAAGAAGTAGAAACTCAATTGAGTAAATACATTGATGAAGTAGGTGTGCGATTGTTTTTAATGAAAAACTTAAGCAGAAAAAAGGAAGGTGGATTTGCGTGGAAAATGAATCTTCAGGAGATTTACATGAATTATTCAAACATCTTAGATGAAATAATAATTGATCCAGCTGTAAGTAATGAGACACTTTTTGTCAACGGAGGAAAATCAGCTTATGTATCTTTAGAAGATCAAGCGTTTATAAAAACATGTTTTACCCAAGTTCAATTTCAAACGATTGAAGATGCTGGACATTGGGTACATGCCGAACAACCACAAGCCTTAATCCATTGTTTGAATAGTTTTCTAGACCAATAAGACTACAGTATGAAAATAACATTCCTAAAACGTAAAAAGTGGGTACTCTTAAGTCTCGTCTTTATCTTAATAACCTCAGCTTTCACCTTGAACAGCAACAGGTATTATGAGATTGCAAAGAACTTAGAGATATTCTCCAATATCTATAAAGAAATCAACATGCTTTATGTGGATGAGTTAGATCCTGGAGAGCTAATGAAAACAGGCGTAGATGCCATGTTGGAATCCCTTGATCCTTATACCAATTATATCAGTGAAGCAGATATTGAGGGCTATAGACTGACTACTACAGGAAAATATAAAGGAATTGGAGCTAGTGTAAAATCTATCGATGGTTTTCCTACTATCATGAGTATTCATATAGACTCCCCTGCAGATAGATCTGGAATGAAGGTTGGAGATCAATTCTTATCCATAAATGGTAATGCAGTTGAAGGAAGAACCTTCGATGAAGTAGAAGCGATTCTGAAAGGGTCTCCAGGAACAATAGTCAATTGCAGCATCAGACGAGCAGGAAGTGAAACGCCATTAAATATTGATTTAATCCGAGATGATGTTGTTATTGAAAATGTGCCCTACTATGGTATGGTACATGATAAAATAGCCTACATCTCCTTAACTACCTTTACACAAGGAGCAGGAAAAAATATCAAAGATGCCCTAAATGAACTCAAAAAAGACCATGAGGTGGAAGGCGTCATTCTTGACCTAAGAAACAACGGTGGAGGTCTTTTACTAGAAGCCGTTAATATTTCAAACATATTTATTCCAAAAGGTGAATTGGTGGTATCAACCAAAGGAAAATCCCCTGAATGGGATAAAAGCTTTGTGACCCAGACAACGGTAGCTGATCCGGATATCAAATTGGCCGTATTGATCAATAACAGATCGGCCTCTGCCAGTGAAATCGTAAGTGGTGTTGTTCAAGATTATGATCGAGGTATATTGATAGGTCAACGATCATATGGAAAAGGTTTAGTCCAAAATACCAAAGACGTAGGCTTTAACTCCAAAGTAAAAGTAACTACTGCAAAATACTATATCCCATCTGGTAGATGTATTCAAAGTGTAGAATATAAAGATGGCGAACCTGTTGATATCCCAGATGATCAACGAGCTAAATTCCAAACAAAAAATGGAAGAACAGTGCTAGATGGTGGTGGAGTCCTCCCAGACTTTATCCTAGACAAACCGGA
>CAXQNQ010000008.1:0-9365 GCA_964225135.1 Mesoflavibacter profundi | reverse complement strand
TTTAAAATGGTCTGTTTCAACATTACCCTTTTCATCTAATGCTACTCCAAGTTGACTGAGTAAGCCTTCTTTCTGAGGATGTACGAATCCAATAGCGAGAAAAACGTGATCACAAAGTAGTGTTCTATTTGAACCTTCTATCTCTACCATACGATTGATCCCATTTTCATCGCTCGACCATTCAACGTCCACCAATTCTACACCACTAACATGGACACCATCCCGAGAATAGAATCTCTTAGTCATAATTGCCCATGCTCGATCACATCCTTCTTCATGAGAGGTAGACGTTCTCAATACCATTGGCCAGTTTGGCCATAAATCATCTGTTTGTCTTGTATTAGGAGGTTTGGACAGTAGTTCAATTTGAGTCACTGAGGCAGCTTTTAGTCGATTAGAAGTACCTACACAATCTGCGCCAGTATCGCCACCTCCAATAACCAATACATGTTTATTTTCGACTAACATATTGGGATCAAATTTGGCATCTAAGCCAGCAACTGCTCGGTTTTGTTCCTCCAAAAAATCCATGGCGAAATGAACTCCTTTAAGGTTCCTACCTGGAATTGGAAGATCCCTTGGAATGGTTGATCCTGCTGTTAAAACTACTTTATCATATCGTTCAAGAAGTTCATCTGCTGTCAAATCTGCTCCTACATTTACGGAAGTTAACATGCGCACACCCGAACATTTCATCACCTCAATTCTTCTATCAATCACGTCTTTTTCCAACTTAAAATCTGGGATGCCATACCGCAAAAGTCCTCCAATTCTATCATTTCGTTCATATAAATCAACACGATATCCAAGTTTATTGAGTTGATCTGAGCATGCTAAACCTGCTGGACCAGAACCTATAATAGCTACTTTAATTGCATTTCGCTTAATATCTTTTATAGGTTGCACCCAGCCTTGAGCAAAAGCATGTTCGATTATTGATTTTTCAACGAATTCAATAGTGACTGGATCAGAGTTGATGTTTAATACACAAGATGCTTCACAAGGAGCAGGACAAATTCTACCAGTAAACTCAGGGAAATTATTTGTTTCCGATAGTATTTCATAGGCCACCTTCCATTCACCCTTATATACCGCTTCATTGAAATCTGGGATTAAGTTGCCTAATGGACAACCATTATGACAAAAAGGAACTCCACAGTCCATGCATCTAGAGGCCTGTCTTTGAGGTAAATCAGTCCCAGATGGGACATCAAATTCTTGAAAATGCTTTAGTCGGCTTTCAACAGGTTCTAATTCAGGAGTTTCTCTTTCAATATGTTTGAATCCATGAAAAGGTTTCATAATCAATATTATTGTGTTTGAACAAGCACTTTATTTTTACGCTTTAATACAGCTTTATATTCTTTAGGAAATACCTTTATAAATTTGACCTTTTCTAATTCCCAGGAATCTAATATTCGAGCAGCTTTGGCACTTCCTGTTAATCTATGGTGCTCCTTTAATTGATACTTGATAAAGTCATAATCTTTTGAAGCTAATGACTCCAATAAAATCATCTCGGTATTGAATTGTTGATCAAGTTTATTGTCTTCCTGGAATATATAGGCTAATCCACCACTCATACCTGCACCAAAATTTCTTCCAATAGATCCCAAAATCAATACATGACCGCCTGTCATATATTCACAACCATTATCACCAATACCCTCTACTACCGCATTCGCTCCACTATTCCTTACCGCAAATCGATCTCCTGCTATACCATTAATATATACCTGGCCTGAAATAGCTCCATATAAGCAAACATTACCTGCAATGACCTGCTCTTCTGCTTTCAATTGGAAATTTCGATCTGGGAAAAGAGCAATTTGTGCTCCACTTAGCCCTTTAGCCATATAATCATTGACCTCCCCTTCAAGGAAAAATTGCAATCCCTTAATCCCAAAAGCTGCAAAGCTTTGACCTGCGCTTCCTCGAAAGTGTAATCGAATACTATTAGCCTCTAAACCATTAGATCCAAATCGTTTAGCAATTTTATTGGATAACATAGTTCCTACAGATCTATCCGTATTCTTAATGTTATAGACCCTATTGATATGAATTATTTTTGGATGCTCTGAATAATGCTTTTCCATGAGCATTTGATCCATTACCTTTTCAAGAGCATGCTCCTGCTTTTTACTTGCATAACGTGTTTGATTAGGCCCAGTGTCAAATTGATGAAGGATTGTGCTTAAATCCAGATTTTTAGTCTTCCAATGATCCTTTAAATGAACGATTTCCAATAAATCAGTACGACCAACTAAATCATCTACTTTACGAATACCTAAATCAGCCATAATAGACCTTAAATGGTCCGCAAGAAAATGGAAATAGTTAACCAAATGCTCCACTTTTCCTGCATATCGTTTCCTTAGGTCAGGATCTTGAGTAGCAATCCCAACCGGGCAAGTATTTAGGTGGCATTTTCTCATCAAAATACATCCCTCCACTACCAATGCAGCCGTAGCAATACCCCATTCATCTGCTCCAAGCATAGACGCAATAGCTAAATCTCTTCCTGTCCGTAATTGCCCATCGGTTTGCAAAATTACTCTATCCCGGAGTTTATTCTTTACCAAGGTTTGGTGTGTTTCAGAAAGTCCTAATTCCCAAGGTAAGCCAGCATGTCTAATTGAACTCAATGGAGAAGCACCAGTACCCCCATCTGCCCCACTAATCAAAATATGATCAGCCTTAGCTTTTGTAACGCCAGACGCTATGACTCCAACTCCAGCTTTAGAAACTAATTTCACGCTTATTCTAGCATCTTGATTGGCATTTTTTAAATCAAAAATTAATTGAGCTAAATCTTCAATACTGTATATATCGTGATGTGGTGGTGGCGAAATTAAGCCCACACCTGGAGTACTATTACGAACACGAGCTATGTTTTCATCCACTTTATGCCCAGGTAACTGCCCTCCTTCCCCAGGTTTAGCACCTTGAGCCATTTTGATTTGTAATTCTACCGCATTAGATAAATAATTAATGCTTACCCCAAATCTTCCTGAAGCTATTTGTTTGATCGCTGAATTAAGATTTTCACCATTATTAGCTCGATCAAATCGTTTTTCATCTTCTCCACCTTCTCCACTATTACTCTTACCTCCAATTCGATTCATAGCAATCGCCAAGGTGGTATGCGCTTCATAACTAAGTGACCCAAAAGACATAGCACCCGTTGCAAAACGCTTAAAAATACTTGATTTAGATTCCACCTCTTCGATTGGAATAGGACTATGTCCTTCCTTTATCTTGAAAAAGGATCTAAGGGTACTTGCATTTTTAGATACTTGGTCTATTTCTTGTGCAAATGCTTTATATAATCCATAATCATTGAGTTTTGTTGCATGTTGTAACAAATGGATAGACTTAGGATTAAACAAATGGTATTCTCCTTTTTGCTTCCATTGATGTAGGCCTCTATCAGGTAATTGAGGTTTATCTTGTACAGCATCAAAAGCTTGATTGTGTTTTATCTGTTGCTCGAACTGCAAATCTTCAAAGTCAAGTCCCCCAATTCGGCTTATGCTACCCCTAAAACACTTCTCCACCACTTGCTTATCAATACCAAGTATCTCAAAAGTTTGTGCACCTCGATATGAATTCACTGTTGATATTCCAAGTTTAGCCATGATTTTCAGGAGGCCTTTATCGGCAGCCTTTTTATAAGAATTTATCAATTCGTGGGCATGAATATTTTTCATTCTGCCTGCCAAACTTCTACAACACTGATAAGCTAAATATGGATACACAGCATCTGCTCCATAGGATATCAAAGTAGCAAAATGTTGCGTTTCCCAGATATCTCCACCTTCAACTATTAAAGACACTTGCTTTCGTTTTCCCTCATCAATTAAAGTATGGTGTACAGCTCCTATTGCCATTAAAGTTGGAATGGAAAGATGTTTGCTGTCTATGTCCGAATCACATAAGGAAATGATGTTAAAGTAGCCAGATAGCTCCTTTATAGAAGAGGTAATTCTGTTCAATGCAGATTCTAGTCCTTCTTCTATCGTGTAAGCCAACGATATCCTTATGAATCTAAATGAAGGTTGTTCAATTTTTTGAATAGCCTCAAAGTCTTCCTCACCAAGAATAGGAGAATCTAATCTAACCAGATCAGCCTCCCTATCAGACACGTCAAAAATAGCGCCTGTCCCTCCAAGGAAAGTTTTTAAAGACATGAAATGCTTCTCTCTTAATGAGTCTATTGGAGGGTTTGTAACTTGGGCAAATTGCTGTTTGAAATAATTTGAAATATGCTGTGGCTTATGAGAAAGCACAGCAAGTGGAATATCTGCACCCATCGAGCCAATAGGCTCTTTAGCACTTGTTGCCATGGTATTGATGATCAACTTTTCATCCTCTGATGAAAATCCAAAGGCTATCTTTTTTTTGTCAAATATATCCCTAGATTCTACTAGGCGATGTGTAGGAATTCTATGACTAGGATATTTTAAAAAATGGGTACGCTCTTTAAGCCAATTCTGGTATGGGAACGCTCTACAGATAATCTTTTTTATTTCTTCGTCAAAAACAATTCGTTTCGCATGCAGATCAACTAGTAATATTTCTCCGGGTTTTAGTTTACCCTTTTTTTGAATTTTGGATGCATCAATTGGTAAACAGCCAGCCTCACTAGCTAAGACCAAATATCCATCTGAGGTAATAGAATAACGAGATGGTCGAAGTCCATTTCTATCGAGGATAGCACCAGCATAGCTACCATCTGCAAAACATACTGATGCAGGACCATCCCAAGGTTCCATTATAGCATCATGATACATATAAAAAGCACGCTTTTCATGGTCCATTGATGTATCGTTTTGCCAAGCCTCTGGCATCATCATCATTAGTACATGAGGAAAAGATCTTCCCCCTTGAACTAGATATTCAGCCACATTATCAAAGTTTCCAGAATCTGAGCTTGTTGGACCACAAACTGGAAAAAGAGATGCTCTAGTTGACTCTACCTCCTTTAAATATTTTTCTCTTGCTTGCCACCAATTAATATTACCTTGAATCGTGTTAATCTCTCCATTATGTGCTATGCTTCGAAAAGGCTGAGCCAATTTCCACTTTGGCATAGTATTAGTACTAAACCTACTGTGAACAATTGCTAAATTACTTTGGAAGGATTGATCTTGAAGATCTATAAAATAGGATCGAAGTTGAGTGGCAGATAATTGACCTTTGTAAACTATTGTGTTTGTAGAAAAGGAGCAAATATAAAAATCCTCTAATGCTGATTGTTTTAATGCTGAAATGGCCTGTTCAATGGAAGCCCTCAGATAAAATAATTTTTGTTCAAAGTTAATTACAGCCTCATCATCACATGTTACGACCCATTGTTCAATATTAGGCTCCGTTTCCAAGGCTGTTTTTCCTATCATAGAATGATCCACAGGTACAGCCCTTTTATAAAGCACTTTCATATTAGATGCCTGAATCTGCTTTTCAATGATTGATGAACAAACCTTCTTTAATTCAGCATCTTTTGGGAAAAAAAACATACCAACACCAAATGAACCTTTTGGGGGTAATGTCACCCCATTTTTAAAGGCCAGCTTTTGAAAATAGGTGTACGGCATTCCAAGCAAAATGCCTGCTCCATCTCCTGTATTTTCCTCCGCTCCATATGCTCCTCTGTGCTCCATATGTTCAAGCATCTGAAGCGCACCATCTATCACCTCGTGCGATTGCCCTCCATCAATTTTACAGATCATGCCAACACCACAGGAGTCAGATTCAAGTTGAGGGAGATAAAGACCAGTTTTTTTATTCCATTTGTTCATGTGAAATAGCATTATTGATAAGCTACAGCTTGGTGTTCACCACTGTCTAGGCCTTGAATTTCTTCTTCTTTATCCACTCGAATTCCAACGATAACTTTAATTAAGTAAAAAAGCAGAAAAGCAAAAGTGAAGGTGAATGCTCCGATAGCTGCAATACCTAATAATTGAGCAGACCATGTGCCTACTCCTTCATCATAATTTCCAAATAAAGCAACTGCAATTGTACCCCAAATACCACATACTAAATGTACTGATGTTGCCCCAACTGGGTCATCAATTTTGATACGATCAAAGAAATTCACCGATAGTGGAATTAATATACCAGCAATAAATCCAATTAGGATAGCACTAGGAATACTAACTCCATCAGCACTTGCAGTAATACCTACTAATCCTCCTAAAACCCCATTCAATACCATCCCTAGATCAAAAGCTTTGTAAACGATTTTAGATATAATGAACGCCCCAATTCCACCAGCAGCTGCGGCTAGAGAAGTGCTTACAAATACGAATGATACAGCATCTGGATCTGCAGAAAGCACAGAACCTCCATTGAAGCCGAACCAACCGAACCATAATAGAAATACACCAACTGCAGCTAGCGGCATACTGTGTCCTGGGATAGGTTTAATACCTTTACTTGTATATTTGCCTGTTCGTGGACCTAGTAGAATGGCACCTGCTAGGGCACCCCACCCACCTACTGAATGTACTAATGTAGACCCAGCAAAGTCATAAAATCCTTTTGCATCTAGCCATCCTAAACCCCATTTCCAATATCCTGTTATTGGATAAGAAAAAGACACAAAAAATAAGCAAAAGAACAAGAAGGGTATTAATTTAATCCGCTCAGCTACTGCCCCCGAAACGATTGTGCAGCAGGTTGCTGCAAACATGCCCTGAAATATAAAATCAGTGTAATAAGTATAGTTACCATCTGCGTAATTTATTGATCCTGCATCACCTGCAGGAGGGTTTAATCCAAATCCTCCAAAACTCAAGTATTCGCCTTCAACGCCTGGATACATGAGCCCAAAACCGATTAAGTAATAAGACAGTATTCCTATTGTTACTATCATTACATTCTTGAAGAGGATATTAACTACATTTTTTCGTTGTACAAATCCAGACTCTAAAGTGGCAAAACCTAAATGCATGATAAAGACCAAAACTGTAGCAACTAACATCCAAGTGTTGTTTGCAACGAAGTTGGCGCGTTCTGCAGCAGCCAATGCCTCTTGAGCTAATTTTAAAGTTTCGTCCATGGTTTTTCAGATATTACTTACTAAGAATTAATGGCATCACTCCCAGAATTACCCGTTCGTATATTTATGGTTTGTTCCAATGCACTGACATAAATAAGTCCGTCACCCTTTTCCCCAGTTTTTGCAGCAGTTTCAATAGCATGAATAGCTGCCTGTACAAAATCCTCGCTGACTATGATTTCCAACTTTATTCGTGCGATATACCCCACATCATATACAGTCCCTCGATAAGATCTACTCTCCCCTTTTTGATGACCATATCCCTTTACTTCATAAAAGGTTAAAAAATGAATATCATCCTTAGCCAAAGCTTCAACCACTTCCTCGAATTTTGAGGCTCGGACTATTGCTTCTATTTTTTTCATAGCTGAATAATTACTTCATCAATTTAAATTTCAACTTAACTTCAATCCAATACTTTTATAGTAAAAATGTTATGCTTCAACAACAGAATTATTAGCAAAACACTTGTATTTATTGTATCAAAGCCTAATACAAATGTTATATCTATCGTTCAATTTTTAATAGTAAGTCCTTTTAAGTAGTCAAAAGTTTTTCTCTTTTGCTTCGGACTTAATAGAAATGTGGGCACACTTAACTACTTATGTACTAAATCACCTAATGACCTTTCTATAAATAGACCTATCTATTTTCGAATGATACGTTCTTGCGCTAAAAGAAACTGAGATTATAATTCGCTCAATAAGATTTGACTGAGAAGGGAAAAGCAATAATCATCTTTGAATTAAACGAAAGAATCTACCTCCAATCATATATTCACAACCCATGTCGCCGATTCCCGTCGGCTACAGTTTTTACGCCACTGATTACTACGCGAAAACTGTTACTGATATTTCTTTTTGAATACATTCACGGAGGCAGATCTATTAAACAAACATTGCCTACGATAATAGTTTTATCAATTACGAACCTCTTAAAAAGATTGGGCCATGGAGCAGTAGAATACCACTCCAGCCCATATTGTTGTAATTGTAATTCTTTGTCCATTCATTAGCCCAAAAGAGTAGCTAGATGAAGTAACAACTTGTTTTATACTAACTTCTTATTTCAGAAGACTTTATACACGATGAAGAATAACTTCAGCTTAAATAGAAAAATAAAAAGAGTCAGCTTTGAAATTTTACAGAGACCATTGTCCCAGTAATGAATTTTATGTAGTGTAGCAGCACCTAGATAAAATGCTTTCTCAGCTGAACCTCTTTTTAGAAACTATAATTAATAAACCATTGTCATTCATTGTTCTTCATTAAGAACTATACTTCAAATGTATGAGTGGATTTTAAATAATTCCATATACTTTATATCAAAAATGTGATGGCTTACTAAACTATTTATCTTCACAAATCTTTATATTACAGTAGTTAAAGCAAAATTGAAATGTTATGCCTATCTCAAAATCTGAGCATATATTTAATTTAATAAAAGCCCTTTCTAAGGCAGAAAAGCGAAATTTTAGGATGTATGCGAAGCGTATACAAAGCTCTGAGCAACTTTTATTCTTGCGTTTATTTGACTTGATAGACAAACAAAAGCAATTCAATGAAGATGAAATCATCAAAACGCTAAGGTTAAAAGACAAAGGCCAATTTTCTAACATTAAAAGGCATCTATATGCTCAAATTATCGCGAGCTTAAGGATACTTTTCAAAGAAAAAGGAGCCAACTTCAAGGTCCGAGAATATGTAGACTACGCCTATATTTTATATGGAAAAGGACTGTACCTTCAAGCACTAAAAATCCTTAATAAGGCTAAAGACCTAGCTATTAAGCACCATTTGATTTATATGCAATTAACCATTATTGAATTTGAGAAGAAAATTCAAACCAGGCATATTACCAGAAGTGGACCTAACCATGCCTCCACACTTATCCAAGAGAGTGAACGGATTCAAAAGCAAGCTAATCACTTAGTTGCATTAAGTAATCTAAGAGTTGAAATGCATACCAAGTACTTAAGCAATGGTCATGCAAAAAGTAAAGAAGAAGCGCAAGCAATAAGAGCATATTATCATGAGAAAATTGATCCCATGGACCTAGAAAATCTTGGGCTCATGGAACAGATTTTCTACGTGCAATCTAGAGTATGGTATAATTATATTTTAATGGACTTTGAGTCTTGTATGAAGTATGCAGTAGAATGGGTGGAATTACTCAATAATCACCCCAACATGCTCCTGAGAGACACAGACCTATACATGAGGGGTTACCATTATATTTTAACTGCAGCCAATCATATCAAAAATTACAAAGTCCACGAGACCTACCTACAAGCTTTTGA
>CAXQNQ010000007.1:0-9259 GCA_964225135.1 Mesoflavibacter profundi | reverse complement strand
GAATTGGTTGATGTTTTTCCAGTAGGATTGGTATCTATTGATCCCCTTGAAATTACACAAACTGATCCTTGTGCTGTGCCTCCACCAGGTTTTTGCTCCCAAGTAGGTGTTTATAATTTTTCATATTTCATTGAAGATTGGCCTTCCACTGAACCGTATACCTTTGTATATCAGCGTTGCTGCAGAAATAATACGATATCTAATATTCAAATACCTTGGGATACAGGCATTAGTTTCGTCACAGAAATAAGTCCAGAGTCGCAAGCTGTTTGTAATAATTCGCCATACTTTGAGTCTATCCCTCCAACTTTAATCTGCCTTAATGAGGATGTTAACTACTTTCATTTAGCTACAGACGATGATGGGGATCAATTGGTATATGAATTTTGTGCACCTTTTGCAGGAGGAGGAGATAATGGAGGAAATGGATGTAACAGTGTAATTCCTAATCCACCTTGCCCACCACCTTTTAATACGGTTAATTTTCAAGCGCCTTATACCAGTTCGCAACCTATGTTGGGGAGTCCTACTATTGGAATTGATGCGAATACAGGATATATATCTGGAGTACCTACTGCCTTAGGTCAATTCGTCTTAGGTATTTGTGTAAGTGAATATAGAAATGGTGTTTTACTTGGGACTACTAGAAGAGATATCCAATTGAATGTAGCAGTATGTTCTCCAGTTGTAATAGCTGATGTAGAAGATGGTAATGAGATTAATGGTCTTGAATATTTTGAATTCTGTTTGAATGATAACTCGTTTACTTTTAGTTCTGAAGTAGCGATTAATTTGAACAATGTTTCTATAGAATGGTATTTCGAAGAACCTCAAGAATTTTATTCTGAGGAATTGGAACCTACTTTTACCTTTGATTCTGTTGGAACATATACCGGTCACTTCGTGGTCATAGATGATGGGGGATGTAGAGATTCAGCATTTATGGCAGTTGATGTTTATCAACACCCTATTCCAGATTTTTCGTTTAATTATGATAGTTGTGTTGCAGGACCCGTTTTTTATGAAAATTTAAGTGCAGTGGGCGATGCCGCAATTGAATCTTTCGTTTGGGATCTGGGTGATGCTCAAATCACGGATACTTGGTCTCCAACTTACTTTTATACCGAACCTGGATTAAAAAATTTGACTTTATCTTTGTTAGACGAAAATGGTTGTACTGAGGATATTCAAGGTGAAATTTTATATCAACCTGCTCCAGCTGTTATTGTTTTGAAGCCGCCAGCGGAGGCCTTTTGTCCACCAGCCTTTGTTGAAATAGATAACTTGTCTTTTCCAGTGGATTCGACCTATGAAGTAGTCTGGAACTTTGGAGATGGTACAGATACCACAGCATTGGCTGTAGAGCATTTGTATGAAGAGGTGGGAATATATGATATCTCTATTTCTATTACATCTCCAATTGGATGCCAAGTTGATTCTGTATTTAAGCAATTGATTGAGGTACAAGAACCACCGATAGCTGATTTTTATATAGTAGGAGATGCTTTTACGAATTTGAATAATGAACTTGGGTTAGAAAATAATGCTCAAAACTATATCGGCTATCAATGGTTTGTCAATGGAGATTATGTGCCAACAGGTGATTTTGTGACATATGAATTAAGAGATACAGGCCTTTTAGAAATTATGATGGCTGTACAGCATCCCCTAGGATGTGTAGATACTATGTTCAGGTATATTGATGTAGCACCTGAAAATAGAGTATTTTTCCCCAATGCTTTTTCACCTAATGGTGATGCGGTAAATGACGAGTTCAAACCTACAGGTGTTTATATAGGTTTATATGATTATCAGTTGGAGGTTTACGATCGTTGGGGAAGTTTGATTTTCCAGACTAGAGATATCAAAGAAGGTTGGAATGGAACGCATAATAACGAGGGGCGTGATACGCCTAATGATAGCTATACTTATTTTGTAAGGTATACTGAACCTCGCGGAGATAAAATCAGCCTTCAAGGGATGGTAACTATTATTCGTTAATTTTTTTTTCAAAGGAAGGTTTAGAATTTCATTTTTTTACATTACCTTTGCACGACTAATAAACACAGCGACTGTGTTCAATTAGAAAAAAGTTAGTTTTACGATAAATTCAAGAAAAATGGACGCAATTAAATTTGTTCAGGATCAGCTTGCTAGAGAAATGGATTATCCTGAGTTCAGAGCTGGTGATAATGTAGAAGTGAGTTATAAGATTATCGAGGGAAGTAAGCAGCGTATCCAGAAGTATCGTGGTGATGTTATCCAGATTTCTGGTGAAGGTAAAAACAAGACTTTTACGGTAAGAAAAATTTCATCTGGTGTTGGCGTTGAGCGTATCTTCCCATTTGCATCTCCGAATATTGATGAGATCAAAGTATTGAAGAGAGGTAAAGTTCGTCGTTCAAGAATCTACTACTTACGTAACCTTGTAGGTAAGAAAGCTAGAATTAAAGAGCGTCAGATGATTAAGAAATAATCGACCTATTTATCTAGGTTTAAAAAAGGGCTTTTCCACAGGGAAAGCCCTTTTCTCATTTTACTTGTTTATTTTTACAAAAAAAGATATCCATGCGCATTAGTGGTTTTTCTATGGTGAAGAATGCGGATAGTTTATATTATCCCATTAAAGCAGCTATTGAGTCTATATTACCTTTGGTAGATGAGTTTGTATTAGCTCTTGGTGATTGTAAGCCTGGAGATCGCACACAAGAACTTATTAATGAAATCAAGTCGGATAAGTTGAAGGTTATCCATACTGTATGGGATTTAGAGCAATATCCTAGGGGAATGGAGAACGCCCACCAAACAGATATTGCTAAAGCAGCATGTACTGGTGATTGGCTTTTTTATCTGCAGGCGGATGAGGTAGTACATGAACGATATTTACCTGTTATTAAGGCGCGCTGTTTAGAATTATTACATGATGAGGAAATAGAAGGATTATTATTCCATTACAAGCATTTCTGGGGAGATTATAAGCATTATCATATTTCTCATGGTTGGTATCCCAATGAAATTCGTATTGTTAGAAATAGACCCGATATCCACTCCTGGGAATCTGCTCAATCCTTTAGACGAATCCCCAACTTTGATGGGGTCAATTATCGTCAACACGAGGGTACATTTAAGTTGAAAGTTGCTCGAGTGGATGCATATATCTACCACTATGGGTGGGTTCGTCCTCCTCATTATATGCAAAACAAGAAAAAAGCGCTAGATACTATTCATAAGGGTCAAGCTAAGGTCCAGGAAATGTATGAACAGGCTACAGAAGATTTTGACTATGGCCCCTTAGGAAGATTAGGGAAATACGTGGATACCCATCCTGCTGTCATGCAAGAGTGGTTAGAACGCTTCAATTGGAGTGAAAAATTGAACTATGGTTCTAGTATTCAAAACAATACACGTGCTTTACATAAACACGAAAGATTTAAATATCGCCTACTAACTTTTTTAGAACAAAACTTATTAGGTGGAAAGCAAATCGGTGGATTTAAGAATTATATCTTGCTTAAGCGATAATGCACATGTCTAAACGGGGTATTCTATTGGGCTTATTTATTATGGTATCCTGTTTAATTCAGGCTCAAATTCCACATGGACATGCGCACAATGATTATAAACAGAAACATCCACTTATTGATGCGCTAGATTTAGGTTACGGTAGTGTGGAAGTTGACGTGTTTAATTATAAGGAATCTGTACACGTAGCTCATACAAAGTTTGGATTACCTTTTTCAAAAACCCTTGAGGGTCTTTACCTAGACCCCTTGGTGAGTTGGTTTGATGAACACGAAGACCAATTCTATTCATTAGAAAATCCATTGGTGTTAATGATTGATTTGAAATCCAATCATAAGGTATTAATTCAAGCACTAGAAAAAATGTTGGTTCAGTATTCCGATTACTTAGTACGTCAAGAAGCTGGGGTAATTATTCCTGGGCTTGTACAAATAGTATTAAGTGGGGGCGTTTCCGCGGACTTATTAGAAAATCAGACTACGGGTTTTCTATTTGGGGATTGCCAAATGAAGCTGTTCTATTATCCATCGGACGATTGTATTTGGTGTGTGCGTAGATCCTCAGCTTGGTCCTATTGGTTTAGCTGGAAGGGAAGCGGTCAAATGCCTGAAATAGAATTACAATTGCTACACGATTTGGTCTCCAAAGCACATCAAGCTGGATATAAGCTCAGGTTTTGGGCTATACCAGATACTGAAGCTTGCTGGGACTTATTATTAGATAGTGGAGTCGATTGGATCAATGTAGATGATTTAGATAGATTTGGTGTATTTTACCAGAACAGGGATTAACTTTTCAATATGGAAATACTTCTTCATCGAGATCAGGAAGATTTAGAAGCCATTCGATTGTTGCAGGCGCAAAATCTAAAACAAAATTTAAGTGAAGCAGAATGGCGGCAAACTGGATTCGTTACTGCTATTTATGATACTGCTATGCTGGAGGACATGTGTGGTCCAATGAAACATGTTATTGCAAGATCAGATGGTCAATTGGCGGGTTATACCTTATGTATGTTGAAACATTCGTTTCAGCAATTCCCTATACTTTACTCTATGTTTGAGTTGTTTAACGAAATGAATATTAAAGGGAAACCCCTTGTAGAGTATTCCTTTGCAGTTGTTGGACAGATATGTGTACATAAAGATTACAGACGACAGGGCGTATTACAAAAAATGTATCAATCCATGGTTCATCAACTAAAAGGTCAATACGATTATTTGTTTACAGAGATCGATGCAGAGAATATACCCTCTTTGCGTGCTCACGAGGTATATGGATTTTTGCAATATAAACGATATTTAGACCAAAATAACCAAAATTGGGTAGTGGTTGGACTGGAATTGTAGCTTGATTGACAGTTAGTTATGTGAGGTGGGTATATATTGGCCACAGCAAAACGATAAAACCAAAATCAATGAAAGCATCCCATGTCCTTATACCTATGGTATTGTTTTCCCTGATCTCATTTCAAACTTTTAGTCAAATCGACATTAGAAACAGTCAAGTTGTATGTGACTGTATTTCCAACAATTTCAATCAAATTGGAGTCGATTTCCCTGCTTTTGTTCGTTCATTTGAACAAGAACTAAAGGAGAAATCACTTTTAAAGGAAGATCTTACTAGTTATAGTAAGTTATTGGATCATAGTTTGAATATCTATGGTTTTGTGCCCATTCATAGAGATCTTAATGATGAGCTAGTTAATAAGCATGTAGCTCGAATCACAGATTTCTGTATCCAAATGCATTTAGGGGAAAAGGAACAGGAGGATATTGAAGCTTTGAAACGCTTTGTTCAAAAGTGGAAGTATATTAATTATCTAGACTATAATCCAACTAATCTATTATTTAACACCTATCAAAGTGCCTTCACAGAAGAAGGACTAAGTTTGAAATTACACTACTGGGTCTATTTGGAGTTTTTGTATTTATTGATGCCACCATACCATGCTTTTAAGTCTGAAATGGGTGGAGTAATCGACATTGATGTAATCCATCCCGATTTTTTAATACGAAACGGTGAGATGATTACCTGGCAATTGTTTGAAGAAGAAATCGGTCTGTATTATGAGGCAGGCTGTTATTTTAAAATTAATTATGACTCATATGCTAACGAAAGCGTTAAAACTTCGTTTAAGCAATTTTTACAAAGCTCGTACATCGCACACTTAGAATCATTAAGCTATGACACTTTTGGTGAAGGTTTCTGGTCATTAGGATCAGAAACTCGCCAAACATTGGTTAATCGCTATCCTTTTAGAACAATCGAATAAATTTTCATTAATTTATGTAGGTAAAACATTCTGGTATGAATATTAGTAGACCTACATTGATTTTGGATAAGGGAAAAGCGATAGCCAATATCCGAACAATGCAAACCAAGGCTATGAACCTTGGTTTGTCGCTTCGGCCTCATTTCAAAACACATCAAAGTTTAGCAATAGGTAGGTGGTTTAAGGCAGCAGGTGTAGACCGGATTGCCGTTTCCTCTGTACGAATGGCTGAATATTTTGCACCAGAGTGGGATGATATTACCATTGCCTTTCCAACGAATGTATTAGAGATTGATGCTATCAATCAATTAGCATCAAAAATTCGATTGAATTTAACGGTATATAATGAAGAGGTATTGCACATTCTGGGGTCTGCTATACTTCATCCCGTATCTATTTTTTTGAAGATTAATATTGGTAATAATCGTGCTGGACTTCTTCCTAGTCAACAGGAAGAAATTATTCAATTTGGTCAAGCTGTTAAGACATATAATCAACTAACTTTTAAAGGGGTATTAATGCATGCTGGCCACAGTTACGCCGCAAGATCACAAGAAGCTATTTTAGATATTCATCAACGGTGTATGCAACAAGTAGAATGTTTACATAACTTTTTGGATCAGGACTTTCCCAATTTGATATTTTCCTATGGTGATACACCAACCAGCTCAGTGGCAAACACTTTCCCTGGAATACATGAATTACGACCGGGCAATTTTGTTTTTTATGATATGGCGCAAGTTCAGATTGGATCTTGTACGGTTGATCAAATTGCTGTAGCATTGGCTAGTCCCGTAGTAGGAAAACAAGCCGATGATCAAACAGTGATTCTGTATGGGGGAGGTATTCATTTGTCCAAGGACAGGATACTTATGGATGACGGTCAACGCAATTTTGGGCGGATTGTTCGGTTCAATGAGACTGGCTGGGACGTCCTTTCTCCAAATTGTTATCTAAGCAGTATTAGTCAAGAACATGGTGTCGCAGTGCTTGACAATCAGTTGTTTAAGGAAATTGAGGTAGGTGATATTTTGGGTATACTACCTGTTCATTCTTGTATGACTGCGGATCTAATGAAATCTTATCAGTCGGATGAAAAGGAAATTATTCAAATGATGAAATAATAATTCAAACCTGGGTTAATTCTGAGTTAACTTTTTTTATCTTTAATTAAGAACGATAAACAACACACATTGAAAGGGAAAATTATCAACCTAGGGTATCAAGGCAGTGGTATAACTACTTTGAATAAAGCACTCGAGCAGATGGGATATAAGGTCTGGAATGACCTTTTACCTGTATTCCCTGATTTGATGGAAGATCATTTAAGTCCTGTCAGAAAAAAGATGTCTAATTATCAAGTCTTTTCCGGCCTTCCATGGTCCAATCATTATCAAAGCCTGCAAAAGTTATTTCAAGAAGAAAATATAAAATTCATTCTTTCTGTTCGCAATCCTGAAGAATGGTATGAATCTGTAAAAGAGGCGTATAAACAATATAGTCATCCTGTACTTCAGCATATTTTTAAAGGAAGATCTGCCAGTAAAAAATCAACTAGAAAGGCATTAATAAAAGAATATAAGGAACATAATATTTCAATTATGGATCAGTTTTCTGAGGATTCAGAAAAGCTATTAATATTGGAGTATGGTAAACATCATGATTGGGATCGTTTATGTGAGTTTTTGAATGTTAAACAGCCCAATAAATTATTTCCCAAACTAAAAGATGATTTC
Source organism: Mesoflavibacter profundi (assembly GCA_964225135.1). Taxonomy (GTDB): domain Bacteria; phylum Bacteroidota; class Bacteroidia; order Chitinophagales; family Saprospiraceae; genus AM-2324. The sequence continues at coordinate 1,726 of CAXQNQ010000007.1, read as the reverse complement.
AAAAAGAGCTCGAAGTTTAATATTTTCTCGAACCGCATTATGAATAAATTCAGCTTGTAATACTTTAATCAGCTAAAAAGCCCATTTTACCCATATTATAATCCCGCATAGCTTCCATTATTTCTCTTTGGGTATTCATTACGTATGGTCCCCAGGAAACTACTTCTTCTTCTAAAGGATTTCCTTCTAAAATGAGCACCCTTGAATGCTCTAATGATTCAAGATTTAATTGACTTCCTTTTTGGTCTAAAATAGCTAATTCCTTACTCTTTACCTCTTGATTACCGATGGCTATATGACCTTCTAGGACGTATACCATAGCGGTAGAATCATGGTTTAAGTTGAGGTCTAAAGTCTCATTAGTCTCTAGGAAGCCCATGTAAGAACGAATCCCTGTAAGGCTATTGATAGGGCCTTTTTTTCCTTGTTGTTCTCCAGAAACCAGGTATAATTTACCAGAGTGTTGATTATTAAATTCAATCAATGGAAGTTCTTCAGTTTCTGCTTTTTGATAAGCAGGTGGTATCATCTTTTGAGCTGCAGGTAGGTTAACCCACAACTGAATTAATTCAAAATTTCCACCATTTTCTTTGAATTCATCAGATGATTGCTCGGAATGAATAATACCTCTCGATGCAGTTATCCATTGTACCCCAGGAGCCTGAATACTTGAATCATTACCTAGTGAATCTTTGTGTCTAACCCCACCTTGAAAAAGAAAAGTGATTGGTTCGAATCCACGATGTGGGTGAGGTCCCACATAGAAATTTGCAAATTCGGGTTTCAGCATAACTGGCCCGGCATGATGTAATAATAAAAATGGGTCAGCTTGCTCTATTTCTTGATTGGGAAGCGCTTGAGCTATAGTCATGCCCCCAAGTCTAAGATATTCTGGCTTTTGAATAGAAACTATTGATCGTTTTTCCATAATGAGTGGTATGATATATTATGATACTAAGGAAAAACAACCGCAACAATCAAATGGTTTAGTTATCTTCTGCTATCCACTCCGAATAGGAATTAGCGGTTTCGCGTAGGCTTACTTTACACAGCTGAACATCAGCGGGTAATTGTTTTATAAAGATCTGTACAATTTCAATAAGCATGTTTTCACAAGTTGGTTGATAGTCAACGTAGCGCACTCGCTCATTAATTTTTTCAATACCCTTAAATCTTGAATCAGAACGAAGAATAAGTCTATGATCAAAAATAGGTTCTATGTCAGATTTGATGATTTGCTTCAGATCTTTGAAGTCTATAACCATGCCATCTTTGGGATCTGCCTTATCATCGATTGTTTCTCCCTTAACTGTTACGGTCAGGTGATAGGAGTGGCCATGGATGTCTTTACACTTTCCATTATACCCATCTAAAGCATGCGCTGTTTCAAAATCAAACTCTTTGGTTACCCGTATGATCATGATTAAAATAATTTTCACAAAAGTAATTTAAAAAGTCTTTAATTCCAATCTATTGATGTTGTGTGTTTAGCTGATTTAAAAAGGGATTCTTTTATTATATTGTGTAATAGGAACCAAAACACAATAGATATGTTACCTCCAATTAATTTTAAACAATGGATTGAAGATCACAGGCATTTACTTAAGCCACCAGTAGGTAATAGGGTAGTATATGAGGATACTGATTTTATTATCATGGTTGTTGGAGGGCCAAATAGTAGAAAAGATTTTCACTTCAATGAAGGAGAAGAATTCTTTTATCAGCT
>CAXQNQ010000006.1:0-13471 GCA_964225135.1 Mesoflavibacter profundi | reverse complement strand
GCAACACTCCCAAATATGTTAGGATATTCTAATGCCGCATACCAAGAGATAAGACCTCCCATACTTGAACCCATGATAGCTGTATGGTTTTTATCGGTATATACATTAAAAAGACTATCTACATATGGTTTTAATTCTTTGACCAGAAAAGAAAGGTAATCATCTGAATTGATTTGGTTAAGGATAGTATCATAACCAAGCTCCTTTATCTGATCAAGCTCTACCTCATTCAAATAAGATTTAATATTTAGAGGGAAATATTCCTTTCTTCTATCTTCCGAACCATTAAATACACCTACAACAATAAATTTTTGAAATTCTGGGTGTTCTGAGAAATATTCATCCACACCCCACTCTTGTTTATTCCAAGTTGTTTGAGCATCAAAAAGCATTTGACCATCATGCATGTATAGAACACCAAGCTTTTCTCCAGATTGATAACTAGGAGGTAACCAAATATGGATTGGTCTAGATTTAATAAACTCAGACTTAAAATTTTCAAGGACAACTAACTCTCCTCCTATCACATTAGGGATAAGTTGCTCTTTTACTTGTTGTTGACAAGAATAACAACAAATAATTGACAAAGAGAATAGATAGAAAAATATAGATCTCATAAAATATTATTTACTTTAGTTTGCTGAAGTAACAAATTAAGAAATGAAACAAAAGAATACGCTAATTTTTCCTGCTTTTGGACTAATAGTAGGATTAGTGATCGGCAACTTTTTTCAAAATATGCTCTTGGCGCTAAGCCTAGGTATTGGAATAGGTTTTTTCTTGGCTATACTTTTCAAATATTTAGGAGAGGATTCTTTCGGCGAATAATTTCAAGTCCATCATTAGCACAAATGGTCTATTTTATAACACATATTAATTATTCGCACCTTTCAACTTGCCTTCCTAGTAAACAGTTTCTAAATTGGAATCAAACAATTGAAATACACTTGTAAGACTTCAATTATTTATTCTCTATCCCCCCAATAGTTATCTATAAAAGATTACTTTTTGTAGAGATTACCCAAAATCAGTATTTATTTAAATGGGAATAGTTAGCAAACTATTCCCATTTTTTTTGCCTCACTGAATCTAACCGATTATTTATTTTACTGCCCATAAATAGGAATTAAAGGCTATTCAAAGCCCTTTTGCAAATGCAAAAGGGCTTTTTTATCTTATATTAAAGAATACTTTTAAATATGGATCCCCAAATTTTACAACCAGATATTTTTATTGGATCAGTTAGATTGCAAGAACCTGTTACAACCATTACTGACGTAATTCTTGGTGTTTATTGTATTTATTGTGCTATTCAATTGATAAACGCCAAGCAAAATGAGGACTCTTATCGCTTCTTGATTATTCACCTATTTTTACTAGGATTAGCAGTTATTATTGGAGGATTATTAGGCCATGGCTTCCAATATCTATTTAATCCCTCTTGGAAAATCCCTGGGTGGTATATCAGTATGGTAGCCGTTATGTTTATGGAGCGTTCTGCTATTGCCTTTATAAAGGAACACATCAATCATAAACTTCACCAATTCCTACTTATAATTAATGTAATTGAGCTATTGGGCATTATGATGGTTGCTAGTTGGACTTTAGATTTCTTTTGGGTTGAATTCCACTCGGTTTATGGGCTCTTGATTATTGTCTTACCTTGCCATGCATTTAGTTATTACAAATCACGTAATCCAGTAAGCAAGCAAATGCTTTATGGAATATTAATCTTAATTGTTGCCATTTTTGTGTTCAACTACCCAATTATTATAGATAAATGGTTTAATAATTACGATTTTGCCCATACCCTTATGTTAATTAGTATCATATTCTTTTATAGAGCTGGAAAAAGATTTCAAGTGCGACTCAATTGATCATCAAAAATTATGTGAACTCAACTAATCAAAATTCATTCTGACCTTAATTTGATAGAAAAAATTAATCCAAGCTACCCACCATTCTTACTAGCACTATTGTTATAAAACAGTAATTATTTGAAATAAATAAAACAAAGCACTAGTGGGGTTGTTTCTTTACAAATGCAATAAATGCAATTTAAATGGTTATCGAAACAACATACGAAAACAAAGAAATCAGGAAAAAAATAAATGATTTCATTGGTCCTTCATTCAGTTTAGTGGAATCCATTAAACTAAATGGGATAGGTTCGAAGCGTATGTTGGTAAGGGAATTTAGTCCTAATATGCACCAGTATGCGCAAAGTAATCAAGATCGACAGTTTATTAACATCGAATTACGCCCAAATGGCATCATTGTACATATTAGAAAGAACTATAGGCACTTCGCATGGTCTATTCCCTATTATCAATTAGCTATCTACAAAACCGAGAGTTTGAACATACACGCTCAAGGCAGGTATATCAAAACCAAAGATGGTTTTCAGCACAACACTAAATTTGTTGAAAAAATGCTTGACCTTCGAGTCAAATATATGAAAGATCACGCATTGCCACTATAAAAAAAAGGAAAGCACCAAATGCTTTCCTTTTGTATTAAATCTAATCACTAATAATTTTGTCTATTTGTTCGGACTGGGGTTTTTATAATTCCGTAAGTCGTTACAGTATAAATATCCCCCAAAACCCTGAACTATTTTCCTAAGACATAGCTAAAGTCCTGTTAATAACTGTTAAAATAAGCCAGAATAAGATTTAAAGGTCGGAACAAAAAAAGGCCGGATTAAACGTCCGACCTTTAATATTCCTTAGTTATTCATTCTATTATTATACCCGTTCAAGGATAATAGATGAAGCTCCTCCTCCACCATTACATATAGCAGCCAAACCATATTGACCATTAGTTTGGTGAAGGGCATGAATCAAGGTAGTAACTATACGAGCTCCAGAAGCTCCTAGCGGGTGTCCTAGTGAAACAGCTCCACCATTAATATTTACTTTATCTTCTGAGATATTCATAGCCTTATTAAAAGCCATAGTTACTACAGAAAAAGCTTCATTCACCTCGAATACATCAATATTATCAATCTGCAAACCTGCTTTATCCAATGCTTTTTGAGCCGCTACTGGAGGAGCCGTTGTAAACCACTCTGGTTCATGTGCAGCATCTGCAAAGGATACTACTTTAGCTAATGGCTTTAAACCAAGTGCTTGCATTTTTTCTTCAGACATTAAAATCAAGGCAGATGCACCATCGTTAATAGTAGATGCATTTGCAGCGGTAACCGTACCTGTTTTAGAAAATGCTGCACGAAGTGCTGGGATTTTCTCAAACTTTACTCGCTTATACTCCTCGTCCGTTGTTATCACTAAAGGATCTCCTTTGCGTTGTGGAACTTCAACTGGAACGATTTCTGCTTCAAACTTACCTGCCTCCGTTGCTGCTGCAGTACGTTGGTATGACTGAATAGCGAAGGCATCTTGCTCTTCTCTTGTAATACCGTATTTTTCAGCAGTAGCATCCGCGCATACGCCCATCAAGGATTGATTATATACGTCAGTCAATCCATCCATCACCAAACCATCAAACAATTGTCCATGACCATACTTCTGACCATATCTAGCTTTTGGCACGTAATAAGGCGTTTGAGACATGTTTTCCATACCTCCTGCCACCACTACATCCTTGTCTCCAAGCATAATTGCCTGTGCAGCAAACATAATAGCCTTTGCCCCAGAGGAACACACCTTGTTCACCGTTGTACAAGGAACAGTATTTGGAATTCCAGCAAATAATGCTGCTTGACGAGCAGGTGCTTGACCTAAATTGGCAGAAAGGACATTGCCCATAAATACTTCATCAACTTGATCAGGACTTACGCCTCCTTTCTCTAATGCACCTTTTATAGCAGCGGCTCCAAGCTTAGTAGCAGAAACATCCGCGAATTGACCTCCGAAGCTACCCAATGGAGTACGAACAGCAGCTACGATATATACGTTTTTCATTTAAATTATATTTGGCTAGTAATACAATAGCGTAAAGCTAAAAAATAGTCCGTTAGAAAGGAATTAACTTTGTCATAAATCCATAAAATCCTGCTAATCAAAGCCACCTTTAATCGCAACCACCAACTTACCCAACTGAGTAGATTTTTCTAGTTTATCAAAAGCTTCTGTAATAGCATTAGCTTGGTAAACTTGATCAACAACAGGTCGTATCTCATGCTTAGTCACAAATGCAAGCATGGACTCAAAATCACTATCTGAACCCATTGTACTACCCATAAGGGTTACCTGACGCCAAAATAATATCTGCGGACTCAATCCGTCAATTTTGCCTTTAGTACCCCCATAAAACACTATTCTAGCGGCAGGTTTTGTTAGTTTTGCTAAATCAGCAAAGCCCTTACCACCAGCAGAATCAATGATCAAATCAAATCCTCCGGTTTCTTTCAATAGAGATTTAACCCAATACTCCTCTTTATAGTTTGCAATCCCCTTCACACCCCAGTTTTGAGCTTCGGTAAGCTTATCAGAAGAACTTGAAGTCACCCAGACTTCTGCTCCTGCAGCTAAAGCAAATAAACAAGCCAAAGAGGCTACTCCTCCACCTATTCCATTAATCAAAATACGTTCCCCTGCTTGAAGCCTTCCTCGAATAAACAGCGCCCTGTAAGCCGTCAAACCAGCTAAAGGTAATGCAGCTGCTTCTGTTGAACTCAGATGTACTGGTTTTGGATAAATTCTATCCTTTTGAACTTGCACATACTCAGCAAGACCACCCCAAGAAGGCATGCCTAAAATATGATATTCAGGACCTTGCACCTGCTCATCCGGTCCCCAATTGATATTGGGATTAATGACTACCTCATCCCCATTTAATAAGCCACATACATCAGATCCTAAAACAACCGGAAAGGAAACGCCTGGATATAATCCCTTAGTGATATAATAATCTCGGCGATTTAAACCTGCAGCTAATACCTCCACCTCTACTTCACCCGCTTTAAGTACAGGTAATTGAAGTTCCGATGGCTGAGGATAGGTCTCAAAGGCGTTTAATACTAAGGCTTTCATATGTCAGATTTCCATTTATCGCTAAACTTCGCTTTGAATTTTTGCACTTTAGGTGCTACCACAAAGGTACAATATGGATTTCTCCCTCCAATACGGATAAAATAATCTTGGTGATAGTCCTCCGCTGGAAAAAATGCTTCTAAAGGATGTAATTCCGTAACCACTGGATCAGCATAAAGCTCAGAGGCTACTTCTACTATACTCCTTTTAGCTAAGTCCAATTCTTCATCAGTCTGATAAAATATAGCAGAGCGATACTGTGGTCCCTTATCATTTCCCTGTCTATTGGGTGTGGTGGGATCATGTATAGTCCAAAACACTTCCAATATTTCTGTTAGAGAAACTAGTACATCGTCAAAATGCACACGTACTACCTCTATGTGATCCGTTTGTCCAGAACAAACCAACTCATAATTAGCTGTTTCTTTTGTACCACCTGCATAACCAGATTCAACACGTATAACACCCTTCAAACGCTGATATACAGCCTCTAAACACCAAAAACAACCTCCACCTAGTACAATCGATTGATTCATAATTAAGTATTTAAATATTGAACTGTAAAGGAATCTCCATGAACTGCCTGCAAGAAAGTATGAAGGGCTTGCTTCTTAGCAGCATCTAACTCATAAGAGATGTATTTCGTGAAATATGTCTTTAAATCAAGCCCTGCCTGAGTTGGAGGCATCAGGTAAATGAGTCTATCTATCTCATCCACTCCTTTTGATAAGGCTTCATTAAAAGTAGTCAAAAACTGATCCGTCAAATCAATTCGACTAACCCATACGGCAAATACAAAAGGCAGCCCTGTCCAGTTTTTCCATTCTTCAGACAAGTCATAGATGTATTCAAAGCGCTGATTTAAACTAATTGCTCGATCACCAATGACTAAAGCTCCAGTATCCCCTCCTATTTGATCTATAAATCCAGGATTAGCTGGGATTAACTCAGGACTTAACTTCCAGTAGTCTTTCAAAAGCAATTTTAGTAATTCAACAGATGTTTTAGAATGAAAATCTAAGTATATCCGCTTTAGATCCTCTATAGGTTTTTCTGCAAATAAAGACACCGTGCGTACAGGACCATCACTGCCAATACAAAAATCTGAAATCACTTGCAAACTAGGCTGTTGAAGTAGTGTAGCTACTGGTACAAGACCTATGTCAGCAGTACCATCAATTAATTTTTGTGCACAAGCAGTTGGAATATCTAATTCAATATTCAAATTGGAGTCCCAATTTTTTGCAATTAAGCCAAATAAAAAGGGCTTAGTATTCAAATAAGAAACTGCTGTAACATTAATTTTATCCATACTTAAAGTATTACTTTAAGGTGAGCGGTATCTCCAATAGCATCTATAGTCCACTTACCATCCTCAAAACGAGCAATATTAACCGCTGTATTTGATTGAGAGAACCTATACATCTGCGTTAATGACTCCCCAGCAACTAAACACATCATACACATCAAAGTTCTTCCATGTGAACATACTAAAGCATGATTAAAGGATCGGTTTTCTAATTGTCGTAAAAAGCGTTCTACTCGTGCTTTGAGCTCCTCTAAACTCTCTCCTCCTTCCAAACGGGCATTAAAGTTGTTGCTTTTCCATTGGGTTAACATCTTATCAAAATCACGTTTCATTTGCTTAGTAGCCCTTCTACCCTCATGAAGCCCCCAACCAATCTCATCAATATCAGATGAACCCCAAACTTCACTAGATCCTTTAATAAAATGTCCTATAGTTTGATTGGTACGTTTTAATGAAGAAGTAACACACAAATCAAAGGGAACCTCTTGATACGCTTTAAACAAAAGTTCTGCCTGTTTGAAGCCTTTCGCATTTAAATCAGAATCTACGCCTCTTCCTTGAATAATATGCTTTCGGTTGTACTCTGTTTCGCCATGGCGCACAAAATAAACGGTCTTTTGCATCTTAATTAATTACGGGTAGGGACAAATAGCCTTTGAAACCTTCATCATCTAGGTCTTCATGACTATAATCCTTAACTACATTATATAAAGTATCCCGCTCGATAGGATCCCGACCAACTAGCTTGATCATACGTACTAGCTGTGCTGTACTTAATGCAGGGTTTTGCTCTTCTGAACCTGCCATAGAATAAATCTTAGTCGTATCGTCAATAGTACCATCAATGTCATCCACACCAAAAGCCAATGATAATTGGGCAGTATCTCGACCTATCATAGGCCAATATGCTTTGATATGGTCAAAATTGTCTAGATATATCCTACTGATGGCATAGTTCCTTAAATCTTCCACAACAGTAGATTCTTCCACATGTTCCATCTGATTTCCTTTATTACGGAATTTCAAGGGAATAAAGGTTTGAAAACCACCAGTTTCATCTTGTAAATCTCTTAGCGCCTCCAAATGATGTACTCGATGTTTATAAGACTCTATATGCCCATACAACATCGTTGCATTGGATCGCTTCCCTAGTTTGTGCCAAATTCGATGAATATCCAGCCATTGTTCTCCAGAACACTTCCCACCAGCTATTTGATCTCTGATCTCTGGATGGAAAATTTCTGCACCACCACCAGGCATGGAATCTAAGCCAGCATCCAACATAAGCTTCATTCCTTCCTCATAAGAAACCTTAGCTTTCTTAAAAATATAATGATACTCTACAGGAGTAAGCGCTTTGACATGAAGGTCCGGTCGATGTGCTTTAATGGCTTTGAATAGATTAGCATAGAACTCTAAATCATATTGAGGTAAAACACCCCCCACGATATGCACCTCTGTAACAGGCTTATCATCATAAGCTTTGATCATATCCATCATTTCATCATGAGAATACTCCCAACCTTCCTCACGCTTTTTGATTAGCCTTGAATAGGAACAAAAAGTACAAGTATACAGACAAATATTCGTTGGTTCTAAATGGAAGTTTCTATTGAAATAAGTCTTATTACCATGTCTCTTATTACGAATGTGGTTTGCTAGAGCACCTAGATAGCCTAATTCTGCTTGATCAAAAAGTACCAAACAATCCTCCGAACTAATTCTGTCTCCTTGCTTTACTTTCTGGGCTATTGATTTCAATTCCGGTGAAAGCTGCTCTAAATCCAATATATTTAACATACGCGCATGCATCTTTTAATCAAGCTATAATCCTTATGACCCAAAAATAAGTTTATATAGACAAAGAAAGAAGTTTGTATCTTTGAAAAAACAAACATCTAGCTTTGCTATCCATATTAATTCCAGTATATCAATACGATGTTCGTTCATTAGTTCACGAACTGCATCAACAAACCACAAATCTTAATATTCCTTTTGAGATTTTAGTTTTTGATGATGCTTCGGGCTTGGAATCACTACAATGGAATCAATCACTGGACCAACTGTCTAACACAATCTTTAAACAACTACCCCACAATTTAGGTCGTTCCAAAATCAGAAACCTACTGGCAGCCTCAGCTAATTATGAATATTTACTCTTTATTGACGGAGATTCGTCTATTTGCTCTCAATCTTACGTAAAGGACTACATAAAAAACATCGAGAACAACACCGTTTTAGTGGGTAAAACAAGTTACTCTAACTCAAAACCTATTAATAAAGCCCATCTTCTACGTTGGACGTTTGGCAGAAGCAGAGAAATGACTTCTGCTATTCAAAGACAGCAAAACCCTTATCAGGCGTTTAAAACGCATCATGTACTTATCCCCAAGACAGTATTTAATCAAATCCCATTTGATGAATCTATAACAGGATATGGCCATGAAGATAGTTTGTATGGTATACAACTTGAAAAGCAAGGTACTCCTATCCTCCATCTAGATAACCCGTTAAACCATGATGGACTTGAATCTGCAGTTATGTTTATTAAGAAAACAGAGGATTCTATTCGTAATCTGTGCCAAATTAATAGTTCTGAAATAGTATTAGAAACCAAGCTTTGGTCTACATTTATGCGCGCAAAAAAGTTAGGGATAGACTTTGTTTTGAATCAATTTTCTAAACAAATTCTTGGGATCTGCCGTAAAAATTTGCAATCTAGCCGACCTAAAATTTTGGTTCTTGACCTGTATAAATTGACTTTTTTATGCAGTATTTGCCCCAAAAAAAGAAAATAATTTCCTCTTTAGTGCCAAAAATCATAATTTATACACTTATCCATAAGATACACATCCGAAATCATTCTGTTCTAACCAAAACTGATGACTAATGTATATCTCTTACGATGAACTGAGAACGATTAAAAAGAAACTTCCCAAAGGCGCACTACATGTGATCGCTAAACATTCAGATTTTTCTGTCCAAGAAGTCAAAAACTTTTTTGGAGGCAACCTAAAAGACCCTTCAAAGATTGTCCACCTTCACAGGCAGCCAGGCCCACGTGGTGGCATCTATTATACCGACAAAATTCAGGTCCTAGAGTTAGCCAAAAGATTGGTATCCTACAGTTAAGCAATTATATTATCGTATAGAAATCAGAAGTCAGAGACTTATAAGCAGAAGTCCAATTATTCCTTCCTTGTTCATGATTAAGTACAAGCTCATCTACCAATGGATTTACTTTTTCTAATCCAAAACAAAACAAAGATCGTTCAAAGGGTTTACGCTCCTTTGATTTCACCTTAGTCCATTGATTCAGATACAATCCATGCTCAAAAGCTAATTCAACAAAGCGATCACTTGTTTCAAATGGCAGCACTACTGTAAATAATCCTTGTGCGGTCAATAGATGCTTAACTTGTTCAATCAATACTTCAAAGGGTAAGGCAGTATTATGCCTCGCCTCTTGCCTTGCTTTGACCGATGCTTTGGTTCCAGAGGTAAAAAAAGGTGGATTGGAAACAATCAAATCGAATTTAAGCTTAGAAATTTTTGCATACTCTTGTAAAGAAGCTTCTAATCCTATTAATTGACTAGAGAAAGTTGATCTTGAAAAGTTATATAATGCCAGATTTACACTAGGCTTATGTATATCAATAGCTGTAATCGACGCTTTAGGATTTCGTTGAGCCAACATTAAGGCAATTAATCCTGTACCAGTGCCAATATCTAAAATACGCTGATCACCAGTCGTTGGGGTCCAGGCACCTAACAACACACCGTCGGTTCCCACCTTCATACTGGCACCCACTTGGTGCACTTCAAAAGCTTTGAATTTAAACGGTTTAGACACAATCTTAAATTACATGAGCAATTGCAACACTTCTTTTCTCAAAAACTGAATCAATGCTTGACCAATTTAGCTGAAATTACTGAACCAGTAGCAAGAGATTCTGCTTGTACAAAATAAAGGCCTGTATTCCAGTCTATACACTCTATCTCTACTCTATCTTGGTCTGAAGCTATACTATAAACCAATCCACCAAGTGCATTATATACTTGTAAATGATAATCTCCAGCAGGTAATAAAACATAAAATTTATCTTCAATGGGATTTGGTACGACCATAAGGTCAACACGATCCGCTTCATTAGAGACAGAGGTCGCACTTATACTCCAGCGCTGCTCAAATTCTTGCATAAATAGATTGGCTATATTATAGGAGTGCCAAATAATCGTGTTTTCATCATTTTTCTCTTCTGCCGCCGCCGACCAATTATAAGAACCATTGATTACCATAGGACTACCTACCTCGTTGTAGTAATAATCTATAATAGCATACTTATGATGGATATCATAAGTCTCATCATGGTGAACCATATCAACGCCATCATTCACTAAAGCTTGAAAATCTGATCCAATTAGGTTTATACTTTCCACGATACCTCTAATCCATCTGCTACCATCATTCAAATTAATGATACGATCTCTCAAGCGATTTTGGGTAATTAATAGCAAAGCCATACTTAAATCATTATCTGTAGTAGCTAGCGCCTCATCAATATGATCTAATACTCGATCCGAAGGAGCAAAGTATAATTCCAGGTAAGTGTCCCCAACCTTAAATAAATGAGGGGTATTATCTGCTTTATCTGAACCAAACTTGGCATTGGAAGGATTTGGACTTAAACCACTTCCCCCCCACATCTCTTCAAATTCTATGCGATAAGCTTTAGCTACAGCCTGATCTTGGAAAATAATCACATTATTAAAATCATCGAAAATGTTTTGTTCAGAGAAGTTCATAGAGCCCATGATGACCCAAGCATCTAACGGACTATCTGCATCTATAGAAAGAAACTTATTGTGCATCAGACCATTTGAGTTTCCAAATAATACCTCAAAATTTAGATTGCCTTGTAATCCAGCATTAGAGGCACCTTCATCAGCTACAACACGCACGTTTACTCCTCTAATTACCGCCTCATTCAAAGCATTTACAATATCCATATCATTGATATTGTAAATAGCCATATCGATGGTATTGTTTGCAAAATCAATTCGTTCAATGATGGCATCTTTCACTGCTAATGGGGAAGTACCGTTTGGAAACAAACCCATGCTCACTGATGGATCAGTATCTTGGTTAAAATAAACTCGAATTTCTCCTGTGGATGCTGACCCAGTAGAATATAGTTTCGGAGTCGTACTAATAGAAGTGCCTTCATAGTTAGCCTCCACCTGCACATAATAAAAGGTAGCAGGTTCTAAGTTTGGTATGGTGAAATCATGCACTATTTCTAGATCATTAATTACCACTTCATTATCCATACTTAGACTTTGTCCCCATCTTACAGTTGCAGTTGCAGGTACAGAAGTTTCCCAATACATTTTGAAAGATTGAGTTTGAATATCAAGTTGAATTGGCCCATGGGTGATGTTAAAACAAACTGCATCAGTATCTATCCCCCCAGTTGATGGGATTACCATTTGAGGATTATTAAAGGCTGTGACAATTCCTGTTAGATTAACGACATCGGTTGGAATAGGACTACCTATCAAAGGATTGCCTGAATTAATATAGGTATTGAAAGTCTCTCCATTTGATCCTTGTCCTACAAGAGCCCCAACATTAAAATCACCTGTTGAGTTAAACTCCACACAAGAAACGGTTACTAGCTGAGATTCAAAAGAATCCCCTATTTCACCTACACTAATGATTTTGGGTTCTGGAATTGGATTACCCGTACTGATTACATTTAGAGCAGTCACTGGATTTAGTTCTAAAAGCCCATTAAATTCAATTAATGTACCCGTGATCTCTATCTCGTCACCAGGCTGTAAGGATTCTAAGCCACTTACCGATCCACTACCTGGGTATGCAGCTAACCCAGCCGTTTCATCCTGAAAGTATCTGATATCACCTAGTTCACTTCCAGATGTAACAATACCCGTAACAGTAACTTGACTATTCAAATTAGCTGACCGAGCTGTTTCAATACTAATCTGTGCTTGAAGCTGGAATACAATTAACAATAATAAAGTGGTGAAAAACTGTTTCATACTTGGGTAATTATAGAAACAGGGATAAAGTTTCCTTCATCCCTGTATAAAGTCTATTTATTTTAAACTTTTATTGTGCTTCAACGACAACATTATCAATTCTGTAAGAAGAGGTTTGTCCTGCAGGACCTGAACCCGTGTATTGGAATCCAACATACCCTGTGCCAGAATAAGAAGATAAATCAATATCTCCAGAGTTGATCCATACATTTTGAGTACTGGTAGAATTTGCAAGATCACCACTTAGCTCCGTCCAGCTTGCAGTAGCAAAATTAAATCCATCAAAGTCTGTTGAAATGTAAACTTTTAGGCCATCATGTCCACCCACTGGGAACCCTACCTGTGAATCAAAGTTCAACTTCATATCACTTGACAAATCAATAGCTGAAGTAATTAACCAAGCCTCCATTTCATCCGCAGAGTCATTATATGAAGTAGCTTGAACATATAAATTATCATCAAAATCCTTACCTCTCCAAAGTCTAGTACCCTTAACAGCTATATTTGTCCAGCCTGCAATGTCAACATCTAAATTATTTTCAGTAGTTGATTCAAAATCCTCATTCACATCTCCTGCAACAACCACTTCTCCGCATCTGTCTGAAGTAAAGGCTATATCAGCTGGAGAGTTGATATACAATTGTTGATCATCACCAAACACAGAATATATAGCGGTAATAGTCCCAGATCCCGTTGGTGTAAAGAACCCTGCAAAATCTGAATATCCAGAAGTTCTTAAAAGGATTACATCATTATTATCACATGACTCTATAGTATGATTTATTGAGTTTAGCCCTGCTGCATCAGCGAAAGTTGCCCCAGCTGAAGCATTAGTGAATTGTACATTGGATAATCTAATCAGTGTAGAAATATCCGCCTCTCCTAAATCAGCAATTTCAACATCTCTTGGCTCTATCACCATATCAGATGATACTTTACAAATGAAGTCACCCATAATAGCCTGCTCAATGGTACCTAATTGAGTTACACCAGTATAATCACTTAATGTCAAACCAGTACAATTGATATAAACTTGTGTACCATTCGGGAATAGGTTATACAAGTCTGTAGATCCAAAATACACCTCTATTCCAGCCGTTTC
>CAXQNQ010000005.1:0-11085 GCA_964225135.1 Mesoflavibacter profundi | reverse complement strand
GAAATAAGTTATTTTTAATGAAACACCTTTGTTTTCTTGCTTGTTTCAGCCTATGTATTTTCTGATTTTTTTTATTTGTAATTGAGGAATTTACTTGTATATTTGCATCGCTTTAACGAAAAGCATTTCATTTTTGTTTGATGATCTCGTAGCTCAGTTGGTAGAGCACTTGACTTTTAATCAAGGGGTCCTGGGTTCGAGCCCCAGCGGGATCACAAGAATGAATTTTCACAACAAAAATGAGGCGATCTCGTAGCTCAGTTGGTAGAGCACTTGACTTTTAATCAAGGGGTCCTGGGTTCGAGCCCCAGCGGGATCACAAAAAAAAGGGAAGCAATTTGCTTCCCTTTTTTTATTGTTTCAAAATCATTCGTTTTTGAACAACTTCACCGGCTGAATCTAAAACCATCAAGTGGTAATATCCAGGGCGTAATTTTGGCAAATACAAGGTAGTTTCAGATATATTTTGAATGGACTGAGTCATTTCTCTATATCCTGATGTGTTATAAATGATTATCTGTTGAGCAGATGGATCAATATTGGCCACATTTAATTCAAATCCTACTGGATTGGGCCAAGTTTCTACCTCTTGGTGGTCATGTCCAAAGAAGTATGCTTTACGCACGATTGAATTAGTAATAGTTCCATCAGTCAAAAGCGCTTGAATTCTGATAAAGGCTTGTTCACCTTTAAATTCATTTAAAAGCACCTCATAATTGGTAATAATATGTGTTGATTTTTTAATAGGTTCAATGCTTTTTACATCTGAGTAAACTTGATTGTTTTTACTCATTTGAACCGTAAACATTTCAACGTCTTTAACATCAATGTAAGACCATTTTACTACATTAGAACCATCTAACATAGGTGCTATTTTCATAGTTGCCCATGAAGTACTCATTGTAGGTTCAGGACCATTAGTACCTGTAAGATTGATTTTTTCAGACTTAATTTGACCTGTAAGATTCGTTGAAATGAAAATTAATGCTGCAATTGTCATGCAGAACAAAGTGGAAGTAAAGTTCTTCATTTTGAGATTTTGGGTTATTAATGGTTTTTAATGATGATTCAAGTTAAGTCATATATATATTGAAAATTTAAGAAGTTTATTTTTTGTATTTGAGTTTGCCAAATTTTTTAATGAGGTCGGTTTTATAGGCCATATTATAAGTGTCGAAAGTTTACGAAGCAAATGACTGATGGCTTAAAGGGTGCAGAAAATCCTTTCTTTTTATCCTAAAAAATATTCTAGGAATAGGGTTTTGATTTTTTACTTTACCTTATTAATGTTAGTTTCAACAAGGTTAATTCTAATGTTGTTATAACAACCATCCCAATTTTTAGTGCAGGTTTATTTTTAATGTAATAGGTATTAACTATGAAAGTTAGAGTCGAACAAGTTGGTGATGGATTTCAATTAAAAGCTGGGAATAACTCTGAAGTGATTTCGATAGGTGTAAGTCCGCAATTTCAATCGGGTACAAAGGGACTTCGGCCCATGGAATTAGTGCTTGCTGGATTAGGGGGCTGTCTATCTATTGATATGTTTTATTTTATACAAAAAATGAGACAATCAGTGGACGAATTACAAATTGAGGTTACTGGAGAGCGTGAGGCTGATCCTCCCAAGGCTTTCTCGGCTATACAGGTTCAGGTTCATTGCGCAGGAACTATTACTCCGACTAAGATGATTAAAATTGTGGGTATGGTGGTTGATGATTATTGCTCAGTCCTTCATTCATTGAACCAGGCAATTGACTTGACCGTAAGGTGTAAGCTCAACGGAGAAGAAATTATGGATTAAACATATTGATAGAAATCCAACTTTACTATCTTAGCGGAATAATGGCTTCGTAGTATAATGGATATTATTTGGGCTTCCGGCGCTCAAGATCTAGGTTCGATTCCTAGCGAGGCTACAAAAAAAAGGGCAGCTATTTTTAGCTGCCCTTTTTTTAATGCCAATCACCCCAGTTACCATAGGGTTTAGAATTACTACTCTTCTTTTTACCCGTATTGAAGTTTTTGAAATTATAAGTGAAGCTCAACATGAAGAATTGTTGCAGTACATTGCTTTGTACATCTTCATAATACACCTCTGTTACATTTCTAACTATGGCTTGATTTTGATTGAGTATATCAAAGACTTCTATAGCTAATTCACCCTGCTGGTCTTTTAATACCTTAAGCCCTACACTGGCCGACCATAAAAAGAAGCTTTGATTCAGATTATCAGATAAGCCACTAAAGTATTGATGACTAATATTAGATCTGGTGACTAATTTTTCTTTTAATACCCATGCGAACTTGAAGGTAGTATACTGGTTGATGAAATTGGCATCCAATTGCTCTTGAATCGTATTGACTACCCAGTTGTATGATGTCTTAGAGGAAATATTAAAGTCTAATTGATCACTAAAGTTCGAGCTCAAACCAATATTGAATCCAGCATTGGTATTATTTGAATAGTTATAATCATCGTTGATCAAACCAGGTCTTCTGATATAGGATGCATTTAATCCAAGGTTTAGGTTTGATTTTAATTTCATTAATGGTAATCCATAGGTGATATATCCATTTGAACTCCAGTAACCGTCTAAATTAACTCTTTGTGATAATTGGGCAGATCTAGAAATATCCAATTCGCTTAAGATGGTAGCTTCACTACCCGGCAGATAGGTTGCTGTTCCAATATAGTTATTGGTGTAAGTAAGCCCCACATTTGCATAAAACAAATTGGCTTTCTCCGCATCTGTTTTCTGGTATCTAAAGAACACTCTATGGCTAATGGATTGATTTAAGTTTGGATTACCGATGCTGAGCTGAATAGGGTTGCTATTATCTAGGATATAATTCAGTTCATTCCCTGAAGGTATATTGGCAGAGCTTCTGTAGAAAATCCTAAGGTTCTCTGTTTTTGATATATTGATTCGTGCAAATGCAAAGGGAAGCAATGCCTGAAACGATTTATCCAGCATGGCGTTTTGTGGATAGATTTGTTCTCCTGTTAGCTGTGCATTTTGTGCTCTTAGTCTAGCCATGATAAATACATCTCTTCCTTTTCGGTAATTATACCCTGCGTTGAGGGATTGCGTTTGTGTGAAGTAGTTATATTCCCCACTTAACAATTGGTCTGCAACAGTGTAAGTATTGTTGACAGAGTCAAGGCTATAGGTATAATTACTGATTCGTTCCTCTTCTAAATCATAATTAGCACTAATACTAAACATCCCAAATTCCTTATGTGGAATAGTGTAAGTAATATCATTTCTAATTTGCCATCCCAATGAATTAAAGTCAGTTTCTTGATCTATTAAGTCATTGGTTTCTATTGGTTGGAATAAGATATTATCTGAGTTTTGTTTGGTTGCACTTTCATTGTTATTGATGGTGGTATTCATGTTATAGGAGAAAGTATTTTTTTTGTTTTTAAACTTCTTTCTCCAAAGCAAATTATTCCTGAAATTATATCCTAACAGCTCGGATTGATAATCATTATTAGAAGTATTCAATGCATCCGATAACAGTTGTGTATTTGCATCCGTCAAACTACTTTCTTGGCTAGTTTGTAGACTTAATCTAGGTCTTATATTGATGGAGTTTAGGGAGTCTATTTCCCAATTGAGATCCATATTTAATCTATGGTTGCTATTGTCTCTATCAGAAATGTAATCCTCGGTGTATACTTGATTCTCCATGCGGCCAACAAAATAACGCTGGGTGTTTTCTACCAATGCGTTATTACTTAGATTTCCAAAATACGAACCAGAGAATCTTACTTTTTCTCCAAGTTGGTCATTGAAATTGATACCTAATGCATGAGTCTGAGCAATACCATTGGATTGTGGTACTGTAAAGCCTGAATTGCCCCCTCTCCAAGATCCACCACCTCTTCGTCCTCTACTAGAACCACTAATGCCCAGTAAGTCTTCTGAAGAGAAGTTTTGAATATTGATGTTATTACTTTGTCCAATGATCGATATTCTCTGGTCTCCGTTGAACATAGAGGCATTTCCACCTCCTTTATATTTGTTTCCATCTCCTATACCACCATATATCCTTCCAAATTGACCAGCTTTGCGATCACTTTTGGTGATAATATTTATAGTTTTTGAGGTTTCCCCATCATCAAATCCAGTGAACTGGGCCTGTTGACTTTTCTCATCATAGATTTGGATTTTATCCACCATTTCAGCGGGAATATTTTGCACGGCAGCCTTTGGATCGTTACCAAAGAATGGTTTTCCATCTACCAGCACGCGTTCTACTTTTTCCCCTTGAGCTTGTAATTCCCCGTTGTTATTGGTGATACCAGGCATTTTTTCTAATAAATCACCAGTACTAGCATCCTTTAGGGTTTTGAATGCAGAGGCATTATATTGGGTCGTATCGTCAACTATTTGAGCAATAGGTGCTTTTTCTTTGACTTCGAATTCGTCTAATTCTAGATTAGCTTTCTCCAGTTGAATGTCCCCAAATGCATAATCTGAATTTGAAATAACACATTCCTTCAAGGTTTCCTCATAGCTTAAGAAGGTGATTCGTATTTTATAACCTCCTTGCGATTGATTCTTAAATGTGAAAGCACCGTTTTTATCTGTTACCGTATTTGCAATAACCTCATCCCACGGATGTTCTAATTGCACCACTGCACCAGGTAGAGCAGTACCTGTTTCATCATGAATGATTCCCGAGATTTGATAGGATTGAGCTAGTATGGACAAGGGCAGTAGGAAAAGTAAGAAACTAATAATTTGTTTCATGGTATTGATTTAGCTAGGATGAACCTGTAAGTTAGTGAAAATCAGTTGTTAATTCTTAGGCTTTTTTCCTTGACCTTTCGATGCTTTTCTTTTCTCTTGAATGGCTTGCCAAGTATTCCATTGGTCGGTGGTCAAATATAGTTGTATTTTTTCAGATTCCTCCTTTCTAATATCCATCATTGCAGCTCTCATATTTTCCATTGCTCCAATCTCCATTAAACTGTCTTTGATTTGGATCATTTGTTGTTGGCTTGCACTAAATAGTTCAAGTAGTTTTCCCGTTTGTGCATCGGAAAGCAATAAGGAATCCTGCATTTGTTGCGCTCTTTGCTCTGGACTCAAGCGCATTCCTCTTTGGGCGTGAATTATTTGTGTACCTAACAAAACAATTACGAGTAGTAGTAATCTTTTAGACATAAAGCAGTAATTGATTTTAATGATTATAGTATTCTAGTACGTATTAGACTCTTTTGACTGCCATAGGTTTAATGAGAAAAAAAATAATGTTTATCCTTTGACGATTTTTTGATGGTTTTATAGAAGTGTTTATCAAATTATTAAATAATTTAAGCATAAATAAACTATTGTTTAACAAACATTTGCCATATGCGAACAAAACTTTTACTAGTGCTAACAAGTATCATTTGCTTGTTTGCTTTTGAGGCGAATGCTCAGGTTACCACAGCTTCTATTAATGGAACTGTAATGGATGAAAGTGGTGAAACGCTCATAGGAGCAACCGTAGTAGCATTGCACGAGCCTTCCGGGGTGTCTTACGGAACAACTACAAGAAATGATGGACGCTTCAATTTACCTAACTTAAAGATTGGTGGACCTTATTCCGTAACAGTGAGTTACGTTGGTTTTGCTAATGCTGTAGAATCAGGAATCAATTTGACCATCGGACAAAAACTAAGACTTGACTTTAATATGTCTGCAGCTGGTGTAGATTTAGCGGAGTTTACGGTCACTGGAGCAAAGGATGATATCTTTGATAGTGAACGGACTGGAGCAGCCACTTCAATTGGAACAAGAGAATTGACTAGACTTCCGACCATTTCAAGATCAGCATCTGACTTTACGCGTTTGACGCCTGCTTCAGATGGGAACTCATTTGGTGGTCGTAATGATCAGTTTAATAACTTCTCTTTAGATGGGTCAATTTTCAATAACCCATTTGGATTGGATGCGGCAACGCCAGGTGGACAGACAGATGCTCAGCCGGTATCATTAGATGCTATTGAGCAAATTCAAGTGTCTTTAGCACCTTATGATGTGACTCAAGCTGGATTTACAGGAGCATCAGTGAATGCTGTAACTAAATCAGGAACCAATAAATTTTCTGGAACAGTGTATGGATTTGGAAGAAATGAATCTATGACTGGTTCAAAGGTTTCTGGAAACGATGTATTTGTAGCAGACCTTCAACAAGTACAATTTGGTACGTCTCTTGGAGGTGCCTTAGTTAAAGACAAGGTTTTCTTCTTTGTAAACTATGAGCAAGATAACAGAACTGATCTTGGTTCTAATTTCTTAGCTAATCGTGGAGAAAGTGGCTCAAATATTTCACGGGTACTAGCCTCTGATTTAGATGCCGTTTCATCTGCATTGATGGATCGATATGGTTATGATACGGGTGATTATGAGAATTTTTACCACAATACGAATAGCCAAAAGGCATTAGCTAAATTGGATTTCAATTTGAGTAATAATAGCTCATTGACCTTGACTTATAATTGGCTAGATGCAAGTAAGGATAAGCCAGCGCACCCTTCTGCTTTAGGTAGGAGAGGGCCAGATGCTACAACGCTTCAATTTGCTAATTCAGGATACACCATTAATAACGTGATTCACTCGGTGATTGCTGAATGGAGAACTCTAATTGGTAACTCTGCGGCGAATAACTTAAAAGTAGGTTATACTGCTTTCAGGGATACTCGTGATCCAATGTCAGCACCATTCCCAGTATTGAATATCAATCAGGATGGAATTCGATACATTGTTGCAGGACACGAGCCATTCTCCATTAATAATCGATTGGGACAAGATGTGTTCCAAATCACGAATAATTTCAATATTTACAAAGGAGACCATACAATCACGATTGGTGCTTCCTTAGAGCGCTTTGATTTTGATAACTCCTTTAATTTAGGTGTGTATGACTTTGGGTTCCCTGGAGGTACATTCGGGCCTGGATATGAGTCTGTAGGAGCCTTTTTGGATAGTTTGAATAATGGATCAGTTGATGCTTATGTAGACGGTGCATTAGCTACATTTAATGGTAATAATGAAAATGAAACTTGGGCATTAGCAGAAACTAATCTTGGTCAAGGTGCTTTGTATATTCAAGATGAATGGGCGATGTCTTCGGACTTCACTTTGACTTATGGTTTGAGAGTAGATATGCCACTTTATTTTGATACACCAACAAAGATTCAAGAGAATATAGATCGCGCAGGATTTGATTATAATCCTGATATCGTTTATTACAATGAGGATGGTGAAGCTGTTACGTTTGACCACACGGTATTACCTAAGCAAACCCCATTGATTTCGCCTAGAGTTGGATTTAATTATGATGCTGGAGGCACTGGAACCTTGCAGATAAGAGGAGGTTCAGGTCTTTTCTCTGGCCGTTTGCCTTTTGTATGGATTGGTAATCAGGTCGCAAATCCTAATTGGTGGTTTTATTGTGTGACTAATCCAGACTTTAAGTTCCCACAAGTTTGGAGAACAAACTTAGGGTTGGATAAAAAATTAGATAATGGTTGGGTGGTAACAACTGATCTTATCTATACCAAGGATATCAATGGTATGATGGTTCGTAATTATGGCTTAAAAGCACCTACAGCTACCTTGGCTGGTGTAGACAATAGACCTATTTACGGTGCAGGGGATGTAAATGATGGGCCATTCGGAATATTCCCGAATAACGCATACGTGTTTACGAATACCAATGTGGGTAGTTCATTCAACTGGACGCTTTCGGCTAAGAAAGACTTCGATAATGGCATGTCAGCAAGTTTAGCATACAACTTCTTAGATTCTAAGGATGCTTCATCTATCGAGGCAGAGATTTCTTCAGATGCTTATGATAGAAATCCAGCTTATGGTAATGTAAACGAAGCGGTACTGAGTCCATCACTTTATGGTAACAGACACAGGGTGATTGGTACATTGATGCACCGTATTGAGTATGGAAAAATGGCTACTTCTATTGCCTTGTTTATGGAATATGCTCAAGGTGGACGGTTCTCTTATACGTACTCTGGTAATATCAATGGAGATGGATCTGGTCTGAATGACCTGATTTATATTCCTACTGAGTCGGAATTGGCGCAGATGAACTTCTCTTCTGATGCAGGTCGTGCTGCTTACGAGGCATTTATCCAACAGGATGAATACCTAAGTGCTAACAGAGGGTCAGTTATGGAAAAATACGGTATTCTAAGTCCATGGTACAGCCGTTGGGATTTAAGAATCCTACAAGATTTAATGGTTTCTGATGATAATATGCTTCAATTGAGTATTGATGTATTGAATATTGGTAACATGGTTAATTCTTCTTGGGGTGTACGTCAATTACCTACAAACACTCAACCAGTGGGTGTAAGTGTAACAGATGGAGTACCAACTTACAGCTTTGATCCAGCATTAACGAGCTCCTTTACGGATGACTTTAGTTTAATGTCTAGATGGCAGATGCAAATAGGATTGAGATATAGATTCTAATCCTGCAGTCATAAAAATAAAAAGAGCTCTTCCTTGAAAGGGCTCTTTTTATTTAAATAATGTTGAAGGGACAGTTGGATGAATAATTATAACTATAAAAGAGAGTAATGGGTAGTATCTCTGTACATCGGAAGACATAAGTCGAATTTAAAGATCCCATCTGATGCTCTATTATAGTACTACTAAATCCGATGATCTATTGGATGGCTATTTTTTACTTATCTGATTTACAGTTAGTTGTATTTTTTGAGTCTATTCTTTTGGGTATTCCCCTTTGATTTAAAGTTAATTCTAACCTTTTGGTAAATTTTATATACCCTTTAAACAGATATTAATTTGACATATATTTGAAGTGAATAGGATAAATATTTGTAGTAGGCTATTATTACAAAATCCGGGAAACCGGATCATTGGTTAAGCGGTATAGAGCAGTGTTCTTACCGCTTTTTTATATACCCATAATTGGGTATTGGGCAGCTACTACCTAATGCCTATTTTTGGCACATCTTTGAAGTCCTTTCTCATTATTTGGAATAAATTCGCCTTCCCCGAGGCGTTAGTTTTCCAATAATTTGGTTTCTGATTGAAATAAATAACACAGACTACTTTTAAGTTAAATCTCAATCACCAATCTATTCATTTGACATTAGAAGCCCTACTCGGGCATATATAACGATATTTTGTAAATAGTGTTTTGTTTTTGTGCCTTCCTATTTGGAAGGCACTTTTTATTTTTAGGCTTGTCTTTAAATCAGAATTAGCGCATTTGGAACTTAATACTAGGTGTAAATAGTTTTATAAGTCCAAATGATTAAAAAATTAACCCAACTCATTTATGTCAAATCTTACTATTTCGCAGCAAGCGCCCCAAGAGCAGTCTCTAGTCCAACAATCCGTTTCACTGACCGATTATACTGCTAATAGGTATCACGGTATTGATTGTCTAGATCGAAATTATGATATATTAAGCAGGGATTACCATGTCTTTGAAGGTGAATTAGTTCATTATATTCCGGAGCAGGAAGCTCAAGGAGGTGGTATTTTACTTTTTTCGGTACATGCTTCCTCTATCGGGGTTAATGCCGAGCGAATTTGTGATTTGACCCTTCAATTTTTGAGTCAGTACCAAACAGCTATTAATGCTCCTGTACAATCCTTTACCATAGGTCGCTTCTTAAAGCCTCAAATAATTGGACAGATCCAAGAAGAATATAATCCCAGCTCTATAGGCTTGGAGATTAAAGGACTTCATTCAGCAGCATTAAACCTACTAGCGGACTATTTATTAGCAGCCTTACCGGCAAAAAGCTTATTGGTTAGAGATTATACAGCCCCATATATCTGTGAAAAGACGGTTGACTGATTATTATGATCAGCACCGATGATTATTGTACGAGTAGGAAGGGACTTTTGTAGTCCCTTTTTTTATAAAAATTCTCGCTGCACCGTTTGTCCTTTATCTTTAGCGTACCATTTTTGACTTTCTATGGTCCAATCAGAATAAGAGAAATCTGGCCTATTTCGGAGTTGATAAAAACGCTCTTGTCTTTCTATGGGTCTTGGGCCATATTGATTGATTAACTCTAAAGTATCAGCATTTAAACGAAGTATAATTGGGATAGAACGACCACCATTGGTCAAAAATTGATCCATCAAATCTGGATTTTCATCTCTAAGCACAAAGTGTGTGGTAAGGAGAGGATTGAGTTGAGCTAAATGCTCAATTACAGGTAAGATATGTGCTGCATCACCACACCAGCCTTCAGTAATAATCAGCCAGTGCTCTTTTTGGGATATAGCCTGCACATTGACACGAACATTATCTTGGATTTTTACGATTTTATCCCACTTGGCCATTCGCTTGAGGTTCAAACTTGTATAGCCCAGCATTTTTATATCATGTTCATTAAGTCCTTCAGTTCCATTACTAACTATTTCGGATAAAAGACTAACATATTCCTTATAGGATATGCTTTTTTTTAGGGCTTTTTCAAGTATGGATTTCATGCGATGTTGCTAAAAGTTGTATGATTTTAATGGTACATGAAGTATGTGTCAAAGCTACAAAAACTAGGTGTCAAATCACTTAGTAGCTTGGATTTTGATTGGTCTTATTTCCTGAATACAAGTCTATTATCTGAAATAATTGTTGATTAGATTGCTTGAAATTGGGCTTATTCTGGTTTTGGCGATAGCTTAATGAGATTTATTATTGTAAAACTTAATAAACTAATTTAAGGAACATTACGAATGATTTTGAAAGGTAAACAAAGTGCTCGTGCGCGCTATGTTTACCTTTTTTTAATCAACAAAATCCCAGCTGATACCTAGTCTAAAATCTAATGGTTCTTGTGCATAGGGATATTGGTAAGTCAAAAATTGCTCTCTAGTTGCTGCTAATAAATCCATCATTCTAAAGGTGAATCGAAACTTTTGAATTTTGAAACTAAAAAAAGCATCTAAATTGAACTGCCAAGGTGTTTGCAAGTTATCTTGGATATAAAACATTCCAGTTGCAGGTTGGAATCCATTGGTATAATAAGGATCATTGAATCTGAGATCTGCCCCAATTCTTGTCCACATCGCACGC
>CAXQNQ010000004.1:0-9235 GCA_964225135.1 Mesoflavibacter profundi | reverse complement strand
AGGAAGTAGAAGGACTGAACTTGGGACAACCATCCGTTTTAACCTTAATACTAGAAAGTACTGATGAAACTATTTTTGGTGGAAATGATGGAACTGCAACTGCAATAGTAGGGGGAGGAGCCCCAGCGTACACTTACGCTTGGTCTAATGGTGCAACTACTCCGGTCATTACAGACTTAGCACCTGGAATATATGGGGTAACCGTTTCCGATCAAAATGATTGTCAAATTTCAGGAGATGTCGAAGTACTTGCGGTTAGTTGTAGCCTTGCAGCTTCAAGTACTTCAGTAGCACCAAGTTGTTTTGGTAGCTCAGATGGTAGTATTTCAATAACGGTTTCTGGCCAATTGGGAGTGGTTTCTTACCAATGGTCCCACGACCCCAATTTGAATGGTCCTAATGCAGGTAACTTATCGGCAGGGGTTTATTCTGTGACTATAACTGATGAATTGAATTGTTTCTCCATACTATCTGTCAATTTACCAGATGGTAATGCTATTTCAATTGGAAGTGAATTAGTTCCAGTCAGCTGTACCGATAGTTGTGATGCATCTATTTTATTGAATCCATCAGGTGGTAACGGATCATTCAATGTACTTTGGAGTACTGGAGATACTGGATTGATGATCGATAATCTATGTGCTGGTGCTTATTCAGCTACGGTAACAGATGCATTAGGATGTCAAGAAAGTATTAATATTTTAATTGAAAATCCTTTACCATTAGCAATAGCATCTATTATTACTGATGTAGATTGTAATGGGGCGTCTACTGGAAGTATTCAAATAGTGGCATCGGGAGGGACAAGTCCATATTCATACGCCTGGTCAACTGGTGCAACTTCAACAGATATAACTAATCTATCTGCATCAAGCTACACTTTGACCCTAACTGATAATAATGGTTGTACCCTAGTAAATGATTTTGTTGTTCAAGAGCCTGATTCGTTATCATTGAGTATTACTGTTACAAATGAAAGTGCGAATGATGCAGCTGATGGCTCCTTAGATGCTTCCGTTATTGGAGGAAGTGATCCATATGATTTTCTTTGGTCTACAGGCGATACAACCTCATTGATTGAAAATTTGGCACCAGGCTTTTACACTTTGATTGTTACGGATGCAAATGGATGTGAGCTTACAGGCTCAGCAACAGTAGGCGCATTTAACTGTAATTTGGAAATAGAAATAATAGCTACTGAACCAGCTTGTTTTTCTGGTCAAGATGGTGCTTTAGAGGCCTCCATTCTTAGTGGTGAAGCTCCATTCGAATTTGATTGGAGTACAGGTAGTACCAATGCTTCTATTACGGATTTGACAGCAGGTTCCTATAGTTTAACCGTAATTGATGCATCAAATTGTTCTATTCAACTTAACTATGAACTAGGCGAACCTGATTCTTTGCAAATAAGTGCAAGCATACAGGATGCCATTTGTTTTGGTTCATGTGATGGAGCTGTAAATCTTACTGTCTTGGGTGGCAGTCCTCCGTATGCTTTTGAATGGTCTACAGGCATTACCGCACAAAATATAGATAATCTATGTGCTGGAATGTATACGTTGTCCCTTACGGATAATAATGGATGCTCATTAATAGATAGCTTTACGGTTGTTGAACCTTTAGAAATGGTTGGAATGATTGTTGCTGAAGCGTTTTCTTGCCTGGGTAGTGAAGGGCAGGATTTGTGGGTGGAGGTCAGTAATAATCAAGGCGAATATAACGTAATATGGTCTCCAAATGGGGAACAAACGGATACTATTCAAATTAGTAGTGACACTGTATACAGTGTAAACATTGAGGATGAATTGGGTTGTGCTGTTGATGTGGTAGCTAACTTTAATTATTATGAACCTATGCAACTTGAATTTGAAGTACAGGGTTTGAGTAGTGTTAATTCAAATGATGGTGTTATCCTTTCAAGTATTCAAGGTGGGGTAGGACCATATAATTATGAGTGGAATACAGGAGCCACATCACCGAGTATTGAAGAGTTGAGTCCTGGAATATATAGTTTATCTGTTATCGATGATCAGGATTGTATAATCACGGACGCTGTTCAATTAGATAGTTTTGAATGCAATTTATTAATTGATGCTATTGTAACTGCGCCAAGTTGTGCACAGGACTCCACTGGTTCTATAGTATTAGAGTTTTCAAATGGATTGGGTCCATTTAATATTAGCTGGTCTACGGGTAGCTCAAGTACTGAATTAAACAATCTCAGTGCAGGAGCCTATTCAGTAAGTGTCACTGATACAAATGGGTGTAGTCAAGAAAGCGTGTTTGAACTAGTCATTGTAGATCAAGATCCCCCAGTTTTAGAATTTAGTTCTACCACAGGAAGTTTAAACAGTCAAGGAAATTATACTTTAACGGAATCAGATGTTCAGGCCATGTTTTCTGATGGATGTGGTATTGCGGAATTAAGCTATTTCCCTGTTCAGTTTGATTGCGAGGATATTGGGGTACAAACCATTTCCTTTACCATTTGTGACATCAATAATAATTGTCTTTCTGGTACTTTTGAACTAGTACTTGAGGATGATTTGGGTCCTGATAATATTTGCCCAGAGGATGTAATCCTTCCGAATTGTCAAGCTGAATATTTTTATCAGATTTTCGGGAATGACAATTGTTCTGGAGATATGGTTGAAATTGAATTGGTATCTGGAATAGAGTCAGGTGGTTTATTCCCAGAAGGAATTACAGAACAGGAATATTTACTAACAGATGAATTTGGAAATAGCTCCATTTGCTCCTTTAGTGTTGAACGAGAATTCAATTTAGGACTTGACGTGACCGTTAATTCAATCTTAACCACGCTTTTTCCAGGTGACACATTAGTAATTACTAATACTGATGTACTTTTTGAACTTAATTCTATTTTGGAATCACAAGAATATTTTTGGAGTAATTCAGGTAATATCATTGCCAATAATTTGGAAATTGATTTTCAAGATTGGGTTGATTCAGATATTCTAGAACTGGAGGTGATCTATGGTGGTTCGTGTAGTGAGTTTTATTACTTTGAATTAAATATTGATACACAGGTTAAAGGCCCAAATTCAAATTCATGGAGTATTTTTCCAAATCCTGTCGATGATAAAATATTTATAAAAGGCTTAGATGAAGACGAAGATCTTAATATTAAAATCTTATCTATTGAGGGAGAAGTCTATGAATCCCACTGGCAAAAACTTGATGATGGAATTATCGAAATGGATTTGAGTGCATTTCCATCTAGAGTATACTTAATTCAATTCATAACTTCTGAAGGTATCATTTTAAAGCGGATAGTAATCTTATAAAAAAAAGAACCTTCTTTATGAAGGTTCTTGCAAAAAATACTCAATAGATAAAGAATTTTTATGTCTTGTATTTATTTAAATTTTTATAGGTAAAAACCCTATTAATTTATTTTTGGGCCAAGTTCTTGATTCTAAGCAGATAACTAAAATAGTATGCTACAAAATTAAGTTAAAGGTTACTTTTAGAAGCTGATTATTCTAAAAATGGGGGATAATGTCCGTTTTTTAGTATCTCGGTGTCTGTTTTGTTGTCGTTACTAGGTACTATCCTCACCAGCTACCAACTTTGTTTTAGCTTACAGTCATATAGTTTTTGGGATCTAATAAGATTATTCTAATAAAGTTGATATTGTTTATGTTTTATATTTTTTATTCATTAAATTGAAGGGTATAATTTTGTAAAAACATTCAACATTGAAATCAAAAATTATTCATCCTTCCATCTTTTATTTAGATGCAATGATTGCTCTTAAGGGCGGAATTTTCAAGATTGGAGATGCTTTTGGAGAAGGTGCTGCTGATGAATATCCAATCAAAAATGTGAAAGTTAACTCATTTGCATTGTCCAGAACCTGCATTAGTTTTGATGAATATGATTATTACTGTATATGCACAGGTAAGCCGTTCGCAGGAGATTCATTAAATAATAGAGGAAAACTACCAGTAGTCCAATTGACTTGGTTGGATGCAGTAAATTATTGCAATTGGTTAAGTGGAGAACATGGATTAGATGTAGTTTATGATATTTGTGCAATAAATGATAAAATCTCCATTGAGGTTTCATGGACCAAAAATGGTTTTAGATTGCCTACAGAGGCTGAGTGGGAATTTGCTGTTAGGCAAGGGGGGAAATATGCTCGCTATGCAAATGGTCTACAATTGCCTAAGCGATCATTGATGCATGCTGGAGCTAATAAACGAGGTACAGTTCCTGTAAATAGTAAAAGAGCTGATGCATTAGGTTTTTATCATTTGTGTGGTAACGTATGGGAGTTTTGTAATGATTGGTATGGGATTGATTCTTATTCAAATATAGATTTTGATAATCCCAGAGGTGTAGTAGAAGGTCGAAAAAAAGTAATTCGCGGAGGCGCTTGGAATGACCCATTGGATGCTTGTCGGGTATCTAGGAGACAGGCAATCTCTTTAGATGAACAGAACTATTTTACTGGTTTTAGAGTGGCTCGAAGCATTTTAATATGAGTATGAATTTTTCATTCTAGGATGTACAAGGTAATCGCGGGATTTATGGTCTTGTTTCACTATTTATGGACATTGGAAATTTAATCTTACGCGTAAAACGTCACTTTCTTATTTTATCATAATCGCAATTAAATGTGATCCACACATTCCAATTTTGGAAGGTGTCTTGCCATTGTTAGATTTTATATAGTATATAAGTTAAATTATTTGTAAATTTTCTTCTATGAAAATTTATAATTGGCTATCAATCAGTTTGTTCTTGGTTTTATTTTTAAACCAAGGAACTGCACAATATACCTATGAAACCTCAGATACCTCGTTAATCTACACGGAACAGGTTAAAGGTCTAGAAGACATTTATGATCGTAAAGTTGGAAGATCTTTTTGTGATTCAAAAAAAACGATTTGGCTTGCAACACAAGGGGGGCTATTCAGATTTGATGGATCTTTTCCAGAGAAGATTAATATTCCATTAGATTTTTCTGCCGATTATATTTGGTTAGATTTATTTGAAGATGAATGGGGTGATATTTGGTTTCATGCTAGAAACATTATTGAAGGACAACATAAGTTGTATTGTATTAATCAATATTCTGGGATAGCTCCTGTAGTAAAAGATTGCTCTGATTATCTCTCGCTTAAATCAAGTTTAGGACAAAACTATAGAATTGTTAAGGGAGTTGAAAAGGGATTACTTTTAATTGATGAGAATGGTGGAATTGAAGAATTATTCAGATCATCAAGATCAGGCAAATTGCAGAAGAATACTATCGCTACACTTGATGAGTATCAAGAGGTGAAGAAGATAACTTCTAGTAGAGAGGGTTTGTTGATTCAAAAGACGGATGGAGATATAATACTTTACAATATTATTCAAAACCGAAAGTTTACTATTGCTAAAAAAGATGAAGACCAAAAAGTCTTTCTTTTTGAAAACAATCTTGATCGCTTTATAAAAGTAGTTTTAGTAGACAAATATAAAGGTAAACTAACCTTCGAAGAATTAGATTATTTTCCTTTAACGGGACGTTTAGAAGAATCAATTTGGACTTTTAATAGCTATAAAAAGAATAATGAATTTGATGGAATAATTTTTTATGATCAATTCAATGACGACCTGATTATTTTTAGCAGCGCTAGAGTCTCAAATCAATCTACCTGGTTATTTCAAAACAATGACTTTAATGCAGTAGTAAATAGAATTTTCACCAATCAGAATTTTAGTAATTTAAATGTAATCGATGAAAATACGATTGGGATAGCCAGTAAAAATGGTTATTTGGTATGTAAGAGAAAAGATATCCTGTTTAACAATATTAAAATTGAAAATAATATTGGATCTCTGGTGAATAGTATTCGGCGTTTTGTGAAAATTGATCAAAAACATTTGTACCTACAGGCTTACGGCGGTTCAATTATTATTAATTCAGAAACTTTAGAAAAAGTTTCTGCCCATCCTTTTATAGATTATATGTCTAAAGAGTTAAATATTCCATTGGGAGGGTATTCACAATTTTTTGAGCTTGGTACGGATCATTTACTACTTCCAAATAAAAAAGAAGGAATAGTAATCATTAATAAAAATACCCAAAGATATAAGGTATATAAATCATCGGGTTCTAAAAAAATAGGGCAAGAGGAAATTTGGTCTATACATTATCAAGAGGATGCTGAATTGGTCTATATTTTTGGCACAGAATCAGATTATTTACTCGATTTAAAGACTGGTCAGTATAGTGTTTTGTCAAATGATTTTTATGGGGACTATGAATTATTAAAAGGTCAATTGATATACCAGGCACTACCATTAAATGACCATGAATCACTTATTGCTACATCGATTGGACTTTTCAAGCTTGATTTGAACCTTAAGCAAGTTGTTGAGAAATATGATATTGGCATTAGAGAAGGAAATGCTATTAATGAATCTGTACATTATATACATCAAATAAGTTCAGATAAATATTACTTGGGTACAAATAGTGGTGGTTTAATCGAATTCTCCTTAAAGAATGGATTACTTAATCAATATACCATGCTAAATAATGAACCTATTTTAGGTGTTCATTATATTTTCGAAACAATTGAGGGAGAACTTTTTCTAGCTACAAACAATAAATTGTTATTGCTTAATCCTGAAACAGGAAGTGGCAGATCTTTTTTCGTGAATGATGGGATTCTTTTCAATGAATTTAATCGGCAGGCATATTATTATGATGAAGGTAAGTTATACTTGGGAGGCGTATCTGGTGCGATTCGGTTTAATCCTAATCTCAAAAAGTTTACTAATCAATTTAGTAATCTTACCGTTAATATTATTGGTGCAGAATGGTTCAATCCTGCTAGTGTGCAGTATGAACCAATAAATGGAGACCAATTAGTAGAGGGGGTGTTAAAATTGTCTTCAAATCAACGCAATTTGCGCCTAAAGTTAGCCACTAATTTATATGGTGTTGGAATTGGAAGTTATTATTTCAATAAGAGTAGTTCCAATTCAAATGATGAATTTTCAGGAGATAGAAATCTGATTAATATAGACAATATTGATTATGGGCAAGATACACTATATGTCAGAGCTGAATTTGATGAAGGTAGTATTAGTACCTCGAAATTGGCCATACCATACATCTTGCCTAAGCCTTTTTATAAGAGAAGTATTTTCTATTTTTTGATTGGAGTATCTATTGTTGGTCTAATCTATATTTTTTCGATTTACAGAGAACGGTCAGCCGAACAAGCAAGATTAGCACTAGAGGATATAGTAATCAAAAGAACAGAAGAGAATAAAAGGCAGGCAGAGGAATTACTTGAATTGACTAAACTAAAAGACAAGTTTTTTATCAATATCTCTCACGAATTAAAAACACCACTTAGCTTAGTACAAGGCCCACTTGAAAAATTAGAAAGTAGTATGTCTATACCAGCTGACGAGAGACTCTTACTTCAAATGGCTAGCAATAATATTGTAAATCTATCCAATCTTATTAAAGAAATTTTGGATTTATCCAAGTTAGAATTAGGTAAGCAGGAAATTGACTTAGTTGCTTTGGAACTTGAATCATTTGTTAAAAGCAGACTAGATCAATTTTCATTGAAAGCAATATCTAATCAGGTTACTCTTGAATTTATTTCAAGTGGACATGAAATTAAGGGAATGTTTGATAAGAAAATGGTCCATACCATTGTATCAAATATTATTGATAATTCTTTAAAACATGCTACAGGTTTAACCTCTCTGGTAATTCAAATGATCAAAAAGAATAATAAAGTCGAAATTTTGTTCAAGGATGATGGGAGTGGAATTCCAGCAGACAAGCTCCGGTATATCTTTGACAGATTTCATACTATTTCAGATGACAAAGGAGGAGCTTCTTTAGGAATAGGTATGGCTATTTCTAGAGAGTTTGCTGATTTGATGGGTGGTAGACTCACGGTGGAGAGTAAAGTGGGAGAGGGGACTACATTTAAATTGATGCTACCCATTCATGAGCAAAAGTATCAGAATGTTAGACTTTTAGATTTGGATGTTGATGAAAATTCAGGAATACAATTGCCAGATTCAAATACAGATCAGGCAGAGATATTAATAGTAGAGGATAATATTCAATTAGCAAAATTTATTGAATTATTGCTAAAGGATAAGTACAATGTTGTCGTAAAATATAATGGACAAGAGGCTTGGGATTATTTGAATGAACCTGAAATCAAATTACCTGAACTGATCATTTCGGATATCATGATGCCTAAAATGGATGGGTTTGAGTTATTAGAAAAAGTCAAAGAAGATGATAGGTTGTCTTTGCTAAGTTTCTTGTTTTTGACAGCTAGAGATAATAAAGATGATATTCTACGAGCAATGCGAATAGGGGTGGAGGACTATTTAACTAAACCTTTTGCTGAGGCAGAATTATTGCATGTTGTTAACCAACTCATTTCAAATTATAGAGTACGCATTAATAGTAGGAAAGAATATGAAGAAGAATTAAAGAAGACTTTAGTTGAAACCATAGGAGGAGATCAATCTGGTTCTGAAATGCCTAGTATCCAGTTATCCGAGGGGCTTCCTTTAGCAGATAAAGAATTCTTGGAATCTTTGGATAAACTTATTGATGAGAATATTTCAAGATTGGAATTTACAATAGAGGAGTTGTCTTATAATTTGGCTATTAGTTCTAGACAGCTCAGACGTAAGATTCAGAAATTATCTGGGCTTACTCCGAATCAATATATTCGTAAATACAAAATGAATATTGCTAGAGAGCTGTTGGAGTCTAGGAGTATATACAGCGTTAAAGAATTATCCTATAAGTTAGGGTTTAAGTCTAGCGCCCATTTTGCTAAACTTTTCAAAAATCATTTCGGCAGGAACCCATCAGATTTTGTATAACAAAGTCTAAATTTCCAGTTTTAGTCCATATATGTCCGATATGTATGGGTGGTGTTTATTTACCTTTGTATAACGTAAAAGGCTATGTTAATATCCCACAGTAGATACTTATCGGACCAGTTGTTATTTATCCATAAGTGTTAAATGATTTGTCCGTTTTGTGAATAAAGATGTCCAACTCAAATAATAGTTATCATCTATATTTGTAATGTATTAAGAAAGAAACATCTATATATATAAAAGAACTAAGTTACATCCAAAGTATAAACTAAGTTACATCCAAAGTATAAACTAAGTTACATCCAAAGTATAAACTAAGTTACATCCAAAGTATAAA
>CAXQNQ010000003.1:0-4785 GCA_964225135.1 Mesoflavibacter profundi | reverse complement strand
GGTGGTTTTGGAAAAGGCATTCACAACATATTAGAGGCTGCCGTTTATGGGAAACCCGTCATTTTTGGTCCAAAGTACCATAAGTTCAAAGAAGCCAAAGATTTAATTCAGCTTAAAGCTGCTTTTTCTTATGTAAAGGAGACTCAACTAGATGAAATATTGGAGCAGCTTATGGATAAAAAGGAACAAATGCGTATTCAAAAAGCCCTGTTTAAATATTTTGAATCTAATCAAGGCGCTGCAAAAAAAATATTAGACATTTTATATATTAGTCTCTAATACATAAATTTACTGCATTGAGAGTAGTCACCTATGAATATAGAACAAATAGTTACGGAATTCCAGCAGCTTAAAATCGCCGTAGTAGGCGATGTAATGATTGATAGATATATCACTGGATCCATAGACAGAATCAGTCCAGAAGCTCCCGTTCCTGTCTTGAACTTTCTGGATGAGGAAAATAGATTAGGTGGTGCAGCAAATGTAGCTTTAAATTTAAAAGCTTTAGGTGCTGAAGTTCATTTGTGTAGCGTTATTGGATCAGATGATGCCGGGAAAGAATTTATTAAGCTCTTGAATGATGCTGAATTTAATAAAGACTCAATTATTAGCAGCAAAGACAGACTCACCACCATTAAAACTAGAGTTTTAGCCTCCAGCCAACACCTGCTTAGAGTGGATAGAGAGCAAAAACACGATATAAATGACAAAGATTCGTCAAACTTATTGGAATTAATTCGCACATTAATCCATGAAAGACAAATAGACCTTATATTGTTTCAAGACTACAATAAAGGTGTACTAACTGAATCATTAATTAAGGATTTATTGAAGTTGGCTAATGAAAATCAAGTACTTACCACAGTAGATCCTAAAAAGAAAAACTTTTGGGCTTTTGAAAAAGCTAGCCTTTTCAAGCCCAACTTAAGTGAAATTCAAGCTCAAATTCCTTTCGAAATTCGTCCTACTATCGAAGATTTGAATAAAGCAGATAGATACCTAAGAGACCGACTTTCACATGGAATTAGTTTGATTACTTTATCTGAGCACGGTGCATACGTTTCTGATGGAGTAAATAGTTATATTTGTCCTACGCAGGCAAGAGATATTGTAGATGTGTGTGGAGCAGGTGATTCGGTAATCAGTATAGCTTCGCTAATATTACCGCTAACCCAAGATCTAGAACAAATTGGCTTACTAGCCAATCTAGCTGGGGGCCAAGTTTGCGAACAAGTAGGTGTTATACCAATACAAAAAGACTTATTAGTTAACGAATTCATCAAAAATTATGTTAACTAAATTAATTAGAGAATAAAATATTAATCATACTTAATCTAGATTATGACTTTTTTTACAAAAACAATTAAAACATTAGTGCTTCTGTTAGCTTTCGCGCAGGTTTCAGTTGCACAAATCTACAGTGAAGACTTCCAAGCTGGAGTTCCTGCAGATTGGACAGTTGGTGATATTTGGATGTGGGGAGATGCTACCACTGCTTCTTCTCAATATTTTGCTATTCCAGAAAATGGCAATTTTATGTACATCAACGATGATGCACTAGGATCAGGTGCACCTGCTATTAGTGAACTTGCTTATTCAGGTGCAATTGATCTTACAGGTGAATCAGGTCCATTATTCCTACAAGCAGCTGTTTATTTCGAAGATGGTGACTATGGGGCTGACGAAACAATAAAAGTTTTTGTTTCTGATGACTCTGGTGCTAACTGGACAGAATTACTGAACATACCTGGAGATGAAACAGATTGGCAAAACGTAGTGGTAGACTTAAGTGCTTATGCTGGTGCTGAAATCCATGTTGGTTTCGAGTATGTGGATGGTAATGTATGGAATTACGGAGCAGCATTTAATAATGTATCTATTGTAAATGAAGACCCTGCATTAGCAGTGGATTTGAGAGCAAATGGAAACTGGTTCTCTATGCCGGCAACTTGTATTTCTCCACTAGAACAAGCAGAAGTTTTCTATCCGATGTCTGATTTCCAAAACGTAGGTTCAGAAGATCAACCGGGTGTTGTTTTAAACATTTCATTAGAAGATGAAGCGGGTTCTGCAGTATTTTCTAACGATATTGAGTGGGGTGTTCTAGAAGTTGATTCACTAGCTGAGAATCAATTCTTCAGCACTTTCACACCAGGTGCTACAGGATTCTACAGAGGTTCTTATTCTATTTATGGAGATAATCCAGATTTAGATTCATCGAATAACTTCACGAATATAAACTTCATGATTTCTGATACTGTATTTGCTAACGAATTCATCCTAGAGGTTGCTAATGGTCAAACATTAGACGTGAACATGGGAGCAAGTACATTCATTAACCCAGCTATTTTCCCTCCAGATGTTCCACGTCAATGGTCAACTGGTAATGTTTTCCATGTAAATAATGGAGCAGGTAAATACATGCGTTATGTAACCGTTGCGATGTCCGCTCCTGTTGCAGCTGCTAACCAGAATATCACCTTCTCTTTATATAAGTGGACAGATTCAAATGCAGATAATAATCCACAGTTCGATGAGCTAATTACAGCTGGTGTAAGTGCTTATGTAATTCAAGGTGGTGAGGATGGTTTATATTCTCTACTTTTTGAAGATATCATCTCTGGAGCACCAGTTGCAATGGAAGATAATACCACTTATATCCTAAACATGGAATATTTGAACTCTTCTTCTGATGATGCAACAGATATATCAGTAGATATTGCAGTATTTGATGACCTATACTTCTATGGTACTTGGTTTGCACATGCTGAGAATGGTGAGTTGGATGTTAACTCTACTATCAACTATGCAGAAGATAACACTGGTATCATTGGAAAAGACCTTTCAACATTCAGTACAGCTGGATTGAAGTTCTCTCCACTATTGAGAATGTCTATTGGTGATGCAGTAATTCCTGACAATACCACTCAACTTTCTATTGACAACTCTACTAAAGTATTCCCACTTCCAGCAAGCGAGACAGTGAACTTGGAATTAAACTTTGTTGAGACTGTTGAAAGTGCAGTGATTACTATTATGGATGATGCAGGTAAGCAAATCTCCACTATGCAATTGAATGAGGTTAAGAACCAAACACTTGAGTTCAATACTTCAGACTTAGCGAATGGAGTTTACTTCTTCAATATCCACACGGAACTAGGAACTAGAGCTGAACTATTCATTGTACAGCACTAATTAGTATCCTATAGCATAAAAAAAGCTCCGATTTTCATCGGAGCTTTTTTTTATTGTTTGATGATAGTTTTTGTAATACAATCACCCCTATCTGGGCAAATGACTAGTTGATAAATACCCGCCTCCCAAGTTTCGGTATTCATATCAAAAGTTGTATTAGATCGAGATCCTTGCTGTGCAACTAATGACCCATGTACATCATATATTTGAATACTTCCTGTGAAAACAGGTTCATCAATTTGAATAGTGATTTGATCCTTGGTTGGATTTGGAAATACTTGAACAGAAGTCGTTCCACTACCTATTCGAACCATTTCTATTTCGGAATAAGACACCGTGCCGTCATAATCATATTGAGCTAAACGATAATAGTTAGTTCCTATCGCTGGTTGCTCATGCGTATAAGCATATCTCAATAGCTCCGTACTTTCACCAGCTCCTTCTACATGCCCAATAGCATAAAAATCTTTACCATCTATAGCATGCTCAATAGTAAAATGCGAGTTATTCATTTCTGCTGCTGTGGCCCAATCTAATTCCACACTTTCTCCCTTAGTGGTGGCATCAAAACTGATTAGTTCAATTGGTAAAGCTGTTGCTAAAGGAACTGAAGTACCTGCACTAGCAGGAGTAACACCAGACCCTGTTGAAGGAAAGAATAATTTATGGGAAAGAGATGCTCCAGTACCTGTAGGATTATCAGAAGGCCAAGAACCCAATATATCGGACAAATTATCATCCGTTCTCCAGAAAGTAAATGCAATTGGCTTTCCAGGACCTGGAGTAAAACTTAAATCTGACCAAGCAACCCTATGTCTCATTTCTGCTCCTGAACACAACCAAGAGACATAGGCATCTCCTGAAACAGTAGGGTCTTGAATTCTTGATTGCCAGCTCCAACCTGAACCTCCACTGGCAACATAAATTTCCTGTGCGTTCCCAAGTGATGAAGGAGCCCCATAATGGTATTCATTATTTTCATAAACGGTATAATAATCACTTGATGCAAAAGCAAAACCAATCCCCTCTATAGCACCACTAGTACCACCATCATTATTAGTATCTATAGCAACAAAATACATATCACTTGATTGTCCTGAACAGCCGTTATAATTGGTTTGGCCTCCATCAAAACCAAAATAGATATAAGTATTATCCCATGTTAAATAAAATGTTGTGCCAATATCTGTTCCCAATGTGTTATTAGCACCAAAAACAGCTGCATTGGATCCTGACCCCATACCAGGTGTATAGGGTGTGGTTTGGGCTATACCCCAATTAGAAATGCATACTAAGACTAAAAAACTGCATAATTTTAATACTCTCATAATACTCTTGTTTAATCATTACAATGGATTAATGCTTAAGAGAATGGAGTATTTTTAGAATGGATTATCTTGAAATTAAAATGAGAATTTCCAAAACTTCCTTTATTAATATAATGAATCCGAACAATTTAATTTGTTGTTTTTCACTGAATGACAATATAGTAACATAAAATGCTAAAATATAATACCTTAAAAATCAGTGAAAAGGGACTGCCTTTCAGTCCCTTTTTTATTAAAATCTTTTGACATTCAAATCCACATA
>CAXQNQ010000002.1:0-14168 GCA_964225135.1 Mesoflavibacter profundi | reverse complement strand
ACAGCTTATTAAGCTAAAGCTTGAATGTAATTCCTTTAAAATATTATTTTTGCAGAAATATCTTTTAGAATAGCATGTCTAAACCATACATAATAGGTATCACTGGAGGTAGTGGTTCAGGTAAATCTACCTTTTTAAAAGAACTTGTTCAATCTTTTTCATCTGATGATATTTGTATCATTTCTCAAGATGACTATTACAAACCAAAGGATGAACAAGTTAAGGACCAATTAGGCATCGAAAATTTTGATTTACCTAGGTCAATCAATAGTTCTGAGCTAGTAACTGATATCGTAAAACTTATCGCTGGTGAAGTGGTAAGGAGAAAAGAATACACTTTTAATAATTCGGATACAGAACCTAAAATATTAGTTTTCAAACCTGCTCCTATTATTATTGTAGAAGGTATTTTCGTTTTTCACTTCCATGAAATTCGCCAATTATTAGACCTTAAAGTATTTATTCATGCCAAAGAAAATCTAAAGGTCATTAGAAGAATTAAGCGTGACAGAATGGAACGAAACTATCCTTTGGATGATGTATTATATCGATATGAAAAGCATGTCATGCCAACCTTTGAGCAATATATTGCTCCCTACATGGATAAAGCTGATTTGATCGTGAACAATAACACCTCCTTTGATCAAGGACTAGAAGTGATAAAGTATTTTTTAAAACAAAGACTAATTGAGCAAAAAACTACAGGATAGTATCGAAACTATCTGGCTGATTGGCCTCATATAGTCGTTTAAAAGCCTCATTTGCGCCTTCATTTAAAGTCTTGAATTGTTTTTCTACATGCGTCAACAAAGTTTGATCAACCCAAGTCTTTGCCGTTTCAAAATCATACACTAGTTCATGGCCTTTGATCTTAAAGGCAATTTCTGCACCTGCATGCTCAAATTTGATTTGAACCTTATCATCCATTTTGAATACTGTGATTTTTAAAAATGGATGCGCTATTTCTCCTATTATTCTCATTTGCTTAAAAGTCCTTCGGGAAGATTCATTATTATCTCCTCTTTAGTTTTATCGATAGATACTATAAAGGCATCATTCAAAGGAATTAATACCTCTTGACCCTTATATTCTATAAATGCCATTTCTTGTTGAGGGAATTCTTCTACCCTTAAAATGGCACCAATTGCTCCAACTTGCTCATCTATAACCATAAAGGATTCCGCAAAAGCATATTGGAGCACATCTAATTCCAGAACCTTTTCTTCTTCTGGTATTAAGTCCTTGGCTTGAATTAGGATAGACTTGCCAGCAATTTGCTCAGCTTGGCTGATGGTATCAACCTCCTCAAACTTTATAAGAATATGCTTTGTACTTCTTATGGATTCTACAAAATATGGGATAATAGATCCTTTAATATTGAGGAATAGACAATGTGCATTTAAAAAATCTTCTAGATACTTATCCCGGATATTGACTTTAATCTCCCCTTGCAAGCCATGCGGTTTTTTTGTAAATCCGATTTCAATTTTATCTTCCATCATCACCCACTATTACTGAATAATTCTGCTTTGGAATAGTTTATAACCAGCTTGGGCAAAGCTTTCAAAATCATCTATACTAACCGCAGGATCTTGTGTGTCTAGCATCCTTACTCGACGATCTACTAAACCGATATGCTTCGCGTAATAATGCTGTTCAAATCGAATATCGACTAAACTTTCACTATTCACTAACTCCACTATATAGATACTATCCATCCAATGATCATTTATTTCTAGAGAGTCCAAAAAGTCAACCATAAAGGCATCTGAC
The DNA here is from genome assembly GCA_964225135.1 of Mesoflavibacter profundi. GTDB lineage: Bacteria > Bacteroidota > Bacteroidia > Chitinophagales > Saprospiraceae > AM-2324. The sequence continues at coordinate 12,395 of CAXQNQ010000002.1, read as the reverse complement.
CATTTATTGTATACATTCACGTAATTGGGACCAATAGGAATACCTACATTTGCATTTATTAGGGATGCTGGCTCCCAACTTTTACCTAATCTTGGAGGAAAAGCAAACAAGGTTAGTTCTAAGTTATCATCCATTCTATGGTAGGCGTTTTGATCAATCCATTCATATTGTCTTTTATAAAACGTCCATGGTCCAGAAGTTGATTCACTTTTATATAAGTCAGTAGCAGTCATTGAACGATTATCAATTTCAATGATTTCTGTCAAAACTTCTTTTAGGAAGAACGTAGAGGTATCACTTATATAATTTCCGTTGAACTGGTCAAATACAACGGAATCAACAATAAAAAGTCGTTCATCACCTATTTGCAGCGGAACATATTCGAATTCCAAATCGGATACTGAGAATGGATCAGGTATTTCATCTGCTGAACAACCTAGAACAACCCCTAAAGTGATAATCAATAGTATTCTTTGCATGTGACCTTAACTAATCTTGCTTCCAATAATGTGACCACCTCCAACAACATCATCTCCCTCATAAAATACGGCTGACTGACCAGGCGCAACTCCTTTTACGTTAGCATGAAAATCTACATAGATTTGTCCATTTTCAAGTTCTTTAACCGTACTATAGGCTCCCTTATCATTATATCTTATTTGTGACACTAGTTCTTTACCTTCAAGTAAGTCAGCATACTTCATCAGATTTACATTTCCGACAGTCATCCCATTTCTAAATAGATCTGATTCTTCTCCTAATACTACCGTATTGGAATCAGGTTTTATTTCGGTTACGAACATTGGTTTTCCAAAGGCCATCCCAAGACCTTTACGTTGACCAATAGTATAAAATGGATAACCTTTGTGTTTGCCAATAACTTCACCTGCCACATTAACAAAATCACCTCCATCAACCCGTGCCTCAAGTCCGTCTACTCTATGTTTTAAGAAAGATCTATAATCATTATCTGGAACAAAACAGATTTCAAAAGACTCACCTTTTTTAGATAACTCTTCGTAGCCAAAATCTCTAGCTAATTGACGCACTTCAGGTTTAGTATATCCACCTAATGGAAACCGACTTCTTTCCATACAAGCTTGACTTAGACCCCACAAAACATATGATTGATCTTTATGTAAATCCTTTGATTTTGACACATAATATCGATCATTCAACTGATTAATTTTGGCATAGTGACCTGTTGCGATAAATTCACAATCTAGCGCATCAGCACGTCTTAGTAAGGAATTCCATTTGATATGTGTATTACATAAAACGCAAGGATTTGGCGTTCTACCTGCCAGATATTCATCCACAAAATTATCAATTACATAATCTCCAAATTCTTCGCGGATATCAACAATAAAATGGTGAAAACCCATTTCAACTGCAATTTGTCTGGCATCATTTATAGAGTCTAAACTACAACAACCAGTCTCTTTTTTATCTCCACCTGCATTGGCATAATCCCAGGTTTTCATTGTAACCCCTACTACCTCATACCCTTGCTCATGCATCATCATTGCTGTGACGGTACTATCTATACCACCACTCATGGCCACTAATACTCGTCCATGCTTACTCATCAAAAAAATATTTAATCTTCGAAAGGGAATAGTTCAAAGCTATCCATTTACCCTACAAAGGTAATCATTAGGAACTTATAAATCTTTATTAAAAGTCTTTGTTGTGCAATAAACCGGATTGTTATATCTTTATTGATTATTATATGATTTTTATCCATGTTAATGAATTATACTCCTTTTGAGTTAATTCGTTTGTGGTATTCTGTATTCCTAAAAGCTAATTATCTATGAAAAGTATCTTTAAAGTATTTTTATCTGCAGCAGTTGTTTTTTTATGTGGCGCGGGCCTTCAAGCTCAAAATGCAGAGTATGGAGAAGCCTCCTACTACAATGATAAATACCACGGACAGCCTACCGCATCTGGGGAATTATATGACAAAGGAGCTATGACAGCTGCGCATAAACAATTACCATTCGGTACAATGATAAAAGTAACTCGCTTAGACAATGGTAAATCCGTAATTGTGCGTGTAAATGATAGAGGTCCATTTAAGGCGGGTAGAATAGTTGATTTGTCAAAAGTTGCAGCAGAGAAAATCGACTTAATTACAGATGGTTTAACCAATGTAAAACTTGAAATAATCGATAAGGAATCTGAAAAAGAACTAGCGGTTAAGACACAGAAATCAACAAAAAAAGAGATCGCTAAACCAGTAAAAACCAAGAGTTCTCCTGACAAGATGAAGCCTAAAAGTGTTAGTCAAAAAACTACCAACAATTACACGAATAATGTAGGTGAAATGGATGGTTTTTATAAAGTCTCTATGGAGAAGGTACCTTCAGGCAATTATTCAGTACAAGTTGGAACATTTAATAGCTATGAAAACATGATGAATCAAGTGGCTAAATTACATGAGAAATGGTTTTCAGATGTTATCGTACAAGTTGATAATTCAACTGGCACAAAAATCTATAAAGTATGTGTAGGTAACTTAGAAACAAGAGATGCTGCTAATGAGTACAAAAAAAATGTGGAGAAAAAAATCGGCATTAAAGGTTTTGTTGTAGCTTTGGATTAATTCAACATTTAAAAGGGTTTATAGGCCCAGTATAGTTCGCTATGAATAAAAATTTTCTGCTAATACTAGCTTTAGTCGCTGTTATATGCTTACAGTCATGTGTAAAAGATGAGCAACAGGTAACTGATGCTCCTTCTATTCCATTGGATTCTTTTTTGATTGGTGAATGGCAGGTTACTGCTGTTTTATTAGAGTATGAATCATTAGCCAATGTCCCAGATTCAAATTTAATTGTGGACATGTTAAAAGACACAACATATAAAACCAATCATACCATAAGGTATTATCCTAATGATACTTATGAAATTCAATTTGAAGGATCTGAAGATGTATTATCTGGTGTTTGGAATTTAATTGGAGATACAACTCTTGTGCGAATAGAAGATAATGCCTTTTATGAATACAGCATACAACGAAACAGTAATACGATCCATCAACAATCCTTAGAGGATCTAGATGGTGATGGCGTAAAAGATGATTACTTTAAGTCCTCTTATACTAAGATTAACTAAAAATAGCCTTCCAGATGGAAGGCTATTTTTTTATAAAAGACTTTTATTGTTTCGAATAGCATGGATTAAATTCCGCCTGATATCCGGTGCAGCATTCATCAACAACTGTTCATTTGATGGAAATGGTACAGGACCTATCCCTAAACGACGCTTAGTTTTAGCTTGTAATGCTCTATTATCTCCTGCCAGTAGACGTGTGGAAATGTGCACAAAATTACTCTCTGTCCCAACCGTTACCGTTTTCATCTTTTGCCTGGTTCTCAAGTTGTAAAAATCCGCTCTTGCGGCTATTGCAGCTGATTTAAACTGCTTGGAATCTAACAACAAGGCTTTTACAATTATGAAATTATCCTCTTTAATATCATTACCCAATGAATCTTTAGCAACATTACCATTCTCGTCTAGCACATATTTCCATCCATCCTTTATTTCTTTTTCCTCCTCAAATTCTCTTGTATTGACACTTTCTGGAGAAAATATTACTTCATCGATACTTAAAACCACTTCCCCATCATATTCCATACCCTGAACGGCTTCTTTGTGGTATATTCGGAAAAGACTGTTTAAGTCACTTAAATTAATATCCAATAATTCATTACGCATTTGGGTTGGCATGATCACATTGCTTTCCTCATTTATCCTTACTATATAATGCACAATACTCATCGATAGAGCTTCTTCTCTGTAATTTCGAGTTTCCTTATAATTCCTGAGATATTTCTCTACATTTTCAAATGCATTATAAGCATCTCTAGCATCTAGTTTAGATCTACTTGTTCTGGCTTTAGCTAATAGTTTCTTACCTTCAGCATACCAATACTCTGCAGATTTCTTTTTGGAATCTTCTATCAGAATATCCGTTTTCACAAACTCAAAACTACTCTTGTATCCATTTTCATCATACAAGGGTAATAAAGGCTCGACTTTTCTTTGTCGATTTTCAATTCGGTTAGCCAGATCGATAATTTTGTAAAATTCTTCTTTGCGATCTCTAGCTTGAATTTGTTTAATTTCACGCATGTTCTGTTGATTGGCTTTCTCAAAAGCAATCTCCAATGCAGTAACTAATTCAGTTTTTTTCTTTTTACCAGCAAGCTTTCTTACGCAATAATCTATGGCAGCATCATAATTACCAGATTCTACCAATTTCTCTGGGTTTGCACAGGAAGTCATACTGATCAAAATCAAAGTTGCTAAAACATACTTTACTTTTTCTAAGACTTTCATAAGCAATAATTTTTATAAGAATACTTGATTTCTAACTTATTGTTTCCTTTCGATTTGTTAACTAGTGTTAATGATACTTAAGAAATGAAAGAAATCTTAAAAAATCAGGCAAAACTGTTAAATCTATTCTATGGTAAAGAACTCATAACTAGCTCTTAAGGGTAAATGGGTAAGTGCCTTCCCATTATCTGAAATAAAATAATACTCCCCTCCTTTCTTTGCATCTAAATCTATAAAATAATTCCCGAACTCCTCAGCCATTTCATAATGAACAAATGGCTCTTCACTTGAATTTCGATATACTAAGAAGCATTCCGTCGCGTCTTTTGCTGATATAGTAAATCGTTTTAAACCATTATGACTATAAACTTTAGGTTTAGTAATAATAGGTCTGTCTTGTTTGAAGTAAGGCTTAGACAAAAGATATGCAGTTCTTTGTTCCATGAGTTCTTTAATTCCGAGTACCAAGCCAAAATCTTGGACATAGACTGCTGAATCTAAGTTGGTTTTATAGGACTCAAAAGAGTAGAGTTTCATATCATCCGCTTGCACATCCTCATATACCAATTTGTGTAGCTCCTCAGCCCGTTCATAATATAATCCGCTGACAAAATATTCTTGTAGAATAGTATAAACGTGATCTAAGTATATTTTTCGATACTTGGGAATAGCCAAAAGATTGGTAATCAAAGGGAAATTTGGATTCTTTTCTTTGTAATGTGTAAAAACACTCAATTCGATGATATCATCATTAGATAATTTTCCGCCTTTACCTGCAAACTTAAAAGCACCAAATGCTAAGTTAAGATCCCAAATTAATGGAACAAACTGTCCTGATTTGTTCTGATACATATAATAATTATGAGATAGTCTACCAGAATAAGAATCTAAATTGACTAAAATCATATTGAACGCATGCATCCACAATACTTTGTCTATATCTAATACGGATTCAATTTCAATAATATTTGTGTTTAAGACCTTACACATTTCAATGAATGCTGCCCAACCATATTCGCTTTTAAGCTCATAATTTTTTGCATAGCAAGCGCTATCAGGTCCAATATATTTTAAACTAGAAAAATAGGATTTCCCACAATTGGAAGGAATAGCCGGTGGTTGATCGACTTTATCACATTTAAAAAAAGGCCCATCCTCCTCTCCAAAGTGTTCGTTCAAAAATGTATTATCTATAGATTGTGTATTGGTATACAGGCCAAAATATTCACCATTTATGTATAATTGGGCAAAATTGGCTTTTGGTGCAAAAGTATAGGTTTGTGCGATTTCATAAGCTAGGACCTCTCGAACAAAAGATGGATCAGCAAATACATTGGATAGTTTCACTCGATCATAAAGACCCTCTATTTTTTGATTCTGGATTGTATAGTCTACCTTAATATTAAATGGCAACTTTTCGAGTCCTTTGTTTTTGATATTATTATATGAACTATTCCCTTTGTACCGAACACCTACCCCACTATACTTTTTCCCATTTAAAACCATATCGGCTTTAAGTCTATCTTTCCCCTTCGCTTTTAATCCTTCCAGAATTAATTGCCAATCGTCTTCCGCGAAATTTATTTCAACTTTATTAATTGAACCATCCGCATAAAATTCTTGGGCAAGCATGGTGTTGATTGTCCAAAAACATAAACACATCAGTAGTATAGTATGGACCGTTTTCATCTATTCATTACTTATTTAATGTGTTCAAATTAGCTTGAAGCGTAGATTGTTCGTAATTCAGCGGGAAAAAGGACTTCATTTTTGCATTATCCAACTCGAAGTAAAATTCTAAATTTTTATATCCTTCAGGTGGTGTTATTTTTACTGCAAAAGTTTGTTCATTTTCTGTTTTCTTTTCCGAAAGATCAATTGAACGGAAAGCTTCTTGATCGGAGAATCTAAAATGAATCTTAACGGATTCTGCATACTTATCTGTCTGGACCATCAAATCAAAATCTTTGATTTTCTCATTGGAAAAACGAGCCCTCTTTTTAAAGGTATAGTCTAAAATTTCTGGACCTAAAACCTTAAGCACGGTCTCCTTTTTTAGAAAGGCATAACGTGCATCTACTATTTCTTTAATGCCAGGCACCTTGGATCGTTTACCTACTGTTGAATATAGGTTGTCTAGCATCTTCTCTTTTTGATTAGCTAATATAGGATCACTTTCAATATTAGATTCAACTAATAATTGATATTTTTTTGCCTGCTCTAAATATTTATCTCCTTTATAAAAATAATCCATCACAGCTCTACAATTGGATAAATACGCTCTATAATAAGTGTCATTATTTAATAATGCACGAATAAGGGGATATTTTCTATTATCCTTATGGAAAGCTAATGGGAGCTTAGTCATCTGGCTCAAGGTATAGTCAGAACCTTCTGTAACCCTTTTCTTTCCTCCAAATGCCAATTCAAAACCAAAAGGAATAAAATTATATCGGCCAAATTGATCTTTAACTAAGTAAAAATTAGTGCTCTTTAAACCAGTATAGGAATCAAAATTCAAGGTTACATCGTTCAGCGCTAACATCCAAAGTGCTGAATTAATATCCAGAATCATATCTAAAGACTTCAAATCACCTTGAAGTGCATTAGTAACTTTTCTAAGCTCCTCCACTTGATCACCTTCAAAAATATAGTTTAAACATTGGACATTTTTCTCGTGCAATAGAGATGCATAATTATTCGAGATACACCCTTCATGATCTTCAACGCTATACGTAGGGCGTGTTTTTATAATAGAAGCTTGATTGCCTTTTCCTAAATGATACTCCACAAAACTTGGTGTAACTTGCTCTTGTAGTAACATGAATCCATAAAATTCATCGTTAACAAGAACCTTGGCATAAGCCGTTTGGGGTACGACCATAAAATGATTATAAATATCTGTGGATAATTTTTCTCTGATTAAACTTGGGTCTTTTTCAAAGGTATTCACTCGAACGAGTTTATCTCCGTCAACATTTAACCAAAGCGATCTTTGTATTTGATCTGCTTTAAATTTAGATTCCTCTACGTATGAAATTGAAGCATTGGAATAAGCTTTATCATTGATACTTAAACTTTTAATGGCTAAAAATTCATCTCCATTATATCTCAACGAATCGAGTAAGTATTGCCAATCATCGCTGTCAGTAGTTATTTTAATCTCATTTACCTCTTCCAAATTAACAGCTGGGAAATCTATAAATGATATATTTTTTTGAGAGATAACGGTTGAAGTAAAACTTGAAATGGAAAAGAAAATTACGCCGAAATAGCGAAGTAGTAAATTATTCATCAATAAGGGTTTGTAATAGCTAAAAGTAGAGTTAAAATCTATAAACTAAAATTAGCAAAAAATACCCGTATTTCATATTAAGAAAATCATCAAAACAAATGATATTTCTTTGCTTTTATGCTGAAAATGCTAGAAATAAATTAACAGCGGAAATGGCTAAAAGTAAAAGACCTCCTATTCGCATGATACGCCCATTTTCTTTTCTAAAGGATTCCCATTTTGAACGCTTATCTTCATCTTTAATCCAAAACACGGATCTAGAAAATAAATAAAAGAAACCTCCAACAATAAGCATTAGAAAATCAGCTAGATATGGTAAAACAACATTCATAGTTCTAAATTTCTTCAAAGTAACCTGTCTTCGGATTCTTTCTTACTTTATCCCATTGGAAATGTCTACCATTCATACAAACATATACACCAGGACCTAAGATTTGAACAAATGCCAATGCTGAACCTAAATTGAAGAAACCATCTGAAGATGTACCAAAGGCATAAGGAACCATGGCTCCTGTTAATACAATCGTCTTATCCTTTATTCCAAGTTCAGCCAAGAATTTAGCTGTTTCTACTAATCGATCCGTTCCATGAGTAATTACTATACGATTACTTGTAGATTGTTCTACAGTATGTGAAATTATGGACCTATCTGCCTCTGTCATATCGAGACTGTCCACCATCATAAGTGTACGTATATCTACCTCAAGTGTTGATCGACCTCGTTCAAGCATTTTAGGCACATGAGTATCTTTGAAATAAAGCCCACCAGAAAGGTAATTATACTCTTTGTCGAAAGTTCCACCTGTCACAAATACCTGAATCATTAGAATAGATTATGTTGTTATTCAAATCGATGTAAAAATAAGAAAAATATATTCGGGACTTTTAATTTTACAATTGAATATAATTATTTTCATTTAGGTAGTATATAGTACCAGCGATGGCTAAAATAACTACAATCAAGAGTACAATCTTAATAACTGATAAAGGTTTATTACCATATATTTTACCTGTTTGTCCATTAACCGTAAAGCTATACTCCTTCCCTTTGTATTGATAAGAAGCCATCCAAACAGGAAGCACTAATAACTTAAAAGTTTGATTACTGTAACTACTCTTCACGGTTAAATATCGTTGAGTATCTCCACCAAGATGGGACGATGCAACTGTTCTATTTCTAGCATCCATTTCAATTTTGGCCGATTGATACCCTTGATCTACTTCTACATTATACACTTCGGATTCCCAGCCAACTAATAATTTAGGTTCAAAATTTATGGCTTCCTCTAAGCGATAAGGTTGAAGATTTTCTAAATAATATTGTTGTAGACCTTTAGAACCCGAAATTAGAATATCGTCAAAGCTATTATTAAAGGATCCTGACTTGCTCTTCCATCGTACTTTGCGGACTTGTTTAGTTTTCATCTTGCCATCTTCCATGTACGTCTGTGATACATAATAATAATATCCAGCTTGACCTGTCCAGGTAGAATACGAATCTGCATCATAAGTCCAACAAGGAATATAAATACCGTGTATAGCTTCGACTTTTCCAAGTTCTTTTAATTTGGAGGGATGAAACCAACCTTTTTTAATCCAAGTTTTAAATTTCTCATGAGCACTATCAATCGATACTTGGAATGGAATAATACCGCTTGGTTGAATATAATTATGCTCAAAAGCTTCTTCATTTACATTCTTTGATCCGCAAAATGCACAGTTCACATTGACCTTAGCAGCGTCAATTGAAAATTTTGCGCCACAATTATCACAATCAAAGACTTTTTGCTCATTAGATTCTGGGGTATATTTCCTGGCAGATTTAATTGCTGCAATTAAATCTTGCTCAACTATTTGATCATTATGCTCTGAAACATCTTCAACATTACCACAATATGGACAGACATATTTTTTTTGTGTCGGATCATATTTCAGTTGATTCCCACAAGAGCTACAAGGTAAGGCTAGAGTTTCCTCTAGCCCTTCCATATTATGTTGATCTTCCATTAAATTGACTATAGTCTACTTAATAAATCTTTCTTTTTTGCTTCGAATTCTTCATCCGTTAAAATGCCGGCAGACTTGAGGTCACCCAATTCTTTTAACGTCTTTAAAATTTCTTCTTTGGACTCTTTCTTCGGATTAGATGAATCATTGTTTTGTTGCATTTGATTCTGTTGATTCATCATCATTTGAGCCATTCCAAATCCCATACCCATGCCCATACCTTCACCGGCTCCACCAGGATTGTCGGCTGCTTTTTCAATGGCATTGGCACTTTGGAATTGATTGAATTTATTCATGTTATCGACCATATTCATATTGGTCATCTTATCATAAAAGGCTTCTACCTCTTTTGGTAAACCAGTGCTTGAAATTTGAAACTTAGTAAGTTCAATTCCAAATGGGGTTAGGACTTCTTGAATTAAAGGACCAATCTTATTTCCTAGTTCGGAATAATTAGAAACGAGATCTAAAACAGAAGTTCCTGACTCACCTAGTGCCTCTGCAAATTTAGGCGCGACAACATCCCTAAGCGCTTCTTCGACATCATTTACTTTTACAACAGATTTGGTACCAGCGAATTCTTTGAAGAATAATTTCGGATCAACAACTTTAATAAAATATACGCCATAAGCTTTTACTCGAACCTGTTTGAACTCCGGATCTCTAAGGATGACTGGATTAGAAGTCCCCCATTTTAGGTTGGTAAAGGTTTTTGTACTTACGAAATATACATCACACTTGAATGGAGAGTCAAATCCTTTATCCCAATTACGTAATGAAGTTAATACAGGTAAATTCTGAGTATACAATGTATGTCTTCCTGGAGGAAAGCAATCAGCGAATATACCTTCATCTAAAAACAAGGCCTCCTGAGATTCTCTTACCGTTAGTTGAGCCCCGTTTTTGATATTAGCATCTTTATCAGGAAATTTCCAAAGTAGTGTTTGATTGTCTTGTTCCACCCAATCAATTACTTCAATAAATTCTCCTTTTATAAATTTAAAAAGTCCCATATCATTCTATTTATTCAAACAAAGAGTTATACGAAGAGCTATCATCTGCATTTGATTGCTTCTCTGCTTGAGGTTCTTCTGAATTTTTAAGCTCTAATTTATCTGCAGACTGTCCATCACTGATAGATAGTATATTACTCTTTTTCTCCCATTCTTGCAGCATTTTCATTCCTTCTTCTTCGAATATCCCATTTTCTAAATCTACAGAATCCATAACATTAGCAGACATTTCCATAAAACGCTCCATTTCACCTACTTTCGATGAAAGATCATCTGCAATATGCTCCAATGCAGCATCGAACATAGCTCGTTTGTCTGGGTCACCAGAAATGATAGCCATAGCAGATTTCATAGCACTATGACTTGTTCTAATCGCTCTTCTTTCTTGCTCTTTAACCTTGACTTGATCCTTGGTATCCTCTATTAAGATTTCGGAATTTTTATACATTTTATCCAAAATCCTATTCATAACCTCTAACCTGTTCAACAAGGTTTGATATTTTGCATTGGCTTCCTTCAAACGAGCGGCTTTCCTTGTAGCCAAGGTCATCTGCGTTTCATTATCTTGTTTTTGCGCAACTGAGGCAAGCTTTAGGTTTTGATCTATTTCATTACCATTTTCAGTAATAAGATTTTTGAGCTTACGCATTTGACCTCTAATGGTATTGATTTGTCTACTTAATTTAGCCAAGTTACTTTCTAAATCATCTACATAGGATTTCAGTATACCTATAGGATCTATCTTAACGAACAATCCAGTAATGGAGCGCATGACACTCTTATACATATACCAAAGCAGATTCCTTGTTTTAGGATTAATAAAAACGAATAGAACGGTTGCAATTGCACCAATCAATAAAGTCAAACTTAATGTATTAGCAGCCAATTGAATGAGGAATTCCATATTTGTGAAAACCAAATAGCCGAGACCGCCTAATAATGCAATTAGAAAGAAAGCCCCTACTCTTCCTTCTGGTCTCTGCCAGAAAGTTTTAGTCCTAGTTTCAAAATTTGGTGTTGTTGTCATAAGTGCGTATTACAATAATTGATTAAACTTTTCAATATCGGATTGTATAACAGATTCTAAAGCCCCACAAGCCTCTACAAATTTTTGTTCTGTGTGCTGTAAATTATTTTTTGAGGTTTCTAATTCTTGTTGAACTTGATTTAATTCCACCTCCAGTTCTTTAATTTTTTCTTGGATAGATTGGATACGTCTTTGTCCATCTTTAATACCTCCATTAAGAAAAGATAAACGCTCTTCCTTCTCCAACACTTTTAACTTGTATTGATTTTTCATAGCATCTTGAAATTGATTTTTTTCATGATCTATTACTTTGAGATAGTGCTGAGCAGCCTCCAATAACTTGGTTTTTGTAAGACCAGCAATTTCAGCAGTTTTAAAGGAAGATCGAACGGCAATATCAGCATCCATGTCCATCTCTTCTAATGCAGAAAGAGCTTTTTTATATTCCAAATAATCAAAGCCAGGTAAGTCATTATCACTAATGGCTTTAGTCAAAAAAGTAGCACTTCTTTTATCAATATCAGTACCAATTCCAAACAGTTTCAATAAATCTGAACTCATTATACAATTCAATTACGTTGTAATAATCAACTAAATTATGTTGAATAGATAGCTATTTAGACAAAATAGCCAAATTTATAGAGTATCACATAAATTTGGCTAACATATTAGATTTAAACCTATTTTAAAAATCAATGCTGAATCT
>CAXQNQ010000001.1:0-3643 GCA_964225135.1 Mesoflavibacter profundi | reverse complement strand
GGTGCAGCCTTAGGCTTATTTTATAAACTCAATGCTGCTATAACTTTCGGTACTTTTTTCTTGTATGAAACAACCGATGCTACCCATTATCTGAATCATTATTATCTCGTTCTTTTATTGGCTTTTCTAATGATTTTCTTGCCTGCCAATCGAGCATTCGCCTTGGATGTAAAATGGCGAAAGCAAACAGCCGTACAAACTGTTCCTAGCTATGTGATTCAATTATTGCGGGTACAATTGGTATGCGTATACTTCTTTGCTGGTCTGGCCAAACTAAATGCAGATTGGTTAGTTCATCATATGCCTTTAGCTGTTTGGTTACCCAGTAAAGCAGACCTGCCAATTATTGGTAATTGGTTGGCTTTACCTCTTGCAGCTAAATTATTCTCCTATGGAGGTGCCCTGTATGATTTAAGTATTGGTTTTTTATTGTGGAATAAAAAAACTCGGCCTTTTGCTTATTTGGCGGTCCTGATTTTCCATACTATGGTCGGATTGCTCTTTAATATTGGACTATTCCCATGGATTATGATCCTGTGTACCTTGGTATTTTTTAGTCCAAACTGGCATGAAATTAAGCTGAAAAAAGTAGGATATATTTCTGCTGGGCATCACTGGAGTCCAAAGTTTCCTAGATTAACTCAATGGGCTATTGTTGGCTTTATAGCGATTCAACTGGTATTGCCGCTTCGACATATTATTTATCCGGGTAATTTACTTTGGCATGAGCAGGGCTATCGATTTGGTTGGCGAGTGATGTTGGTGGAGAAATCAGGTCAGGCCGTATTTACGGTATATAATCAGCAAGGCGTATTGCTGGGAGAAGTAGATAATCAGGCCTATTTAAGTCCATATCAAGAAAAACAGATGGCTATTCAGCCTGATTTGATTTTACAATACGCCCATTTTTTAAAGGATACCTTAGCTTCCCAATATCAGTTAGGCGATCTTCAAATTAAATGTAATAGTCAAGTGGCATTGAATGGCCGATCAGCTCAAGCCTTAATCGATGACTCGGTGGACCTGACTCAAGAAGAGGAAGGTTGGTCTAATAAAAGCTGGGTCTTACCCTTAAAAGAAACAGGCTATGATTAAGCGTATAGTTTATATAAGCTTTTGGCTGGCTTGGTCGGGTACTATTTTCGGTCAATCACGTGAACTACAATTCGTAGAAGCCTCCTCCAATATGCCTATTCAAGCGGCTGTATGGATAGACAATCAAAGTGTTTATCTGGAATCTGATGTAGATGGGAAAATGCAGGTAGACTTGCAAGAGCTAGATACCTTATGGGTGACCACTTTTGCGGAAGGTTATGCAAGTAGGAAATTAACGCTTACCCTAAATACCCCAACACCTTTTATTATCCCATTGAATCCGTTACAATTGACACTAGATGATTATGTGGTGCAAGGTCAGGATGAGCAACTGTTAGTGGATAAGCTGAACAATGTAAGAGGAATGGGGATTTATGCTGGGAAAAAGACGGAGCTATTATTATTCAAGAACTTCAAAGGGAATCAAGCGACTAATAATGCTAGAGAAATGTTTGCCTCAGTGCCTGGCTTGAATATATGGGAAAATGATGCTTCTGGTTTACAGTTAAATATAGGGGCAAGAGGATTAGATCCAAATCGAACCGCCCATTTTAATACCCGTCAAAATGGGTATGATATCTCTGCGGATGCCTTGGGCTATCCGGAGTCATATTACACGCCACCCGTTCAAGCTTTATCGCAGATTGAGCTGGTGCGTGGGGCAGCATCCCTACAATTTGGACCTCAATTTGGTGGTATGCTTAATTTCATGCTTAAAGAAGAAACCAAAAAGCCATTTGCTTTTGAAAGTATCCAAAGTGTGAGCTCCAATGCTCAATTTTCTACCTATAATGCTATTGGAGGAAAAAAAGGACCTTGGTCATACTATTCATATGGTTTTTACAAGCGCGGTGACGGCTACAGACCCAATGCAAGCTTTAATCAAATCAATGTATACGGCAAATTGGCCTATTCAAAAGGTAGATCTAAAATTAGTGTGGAACATACTTTTATGAATTACCTGGCGCAATTGCCCGGAGGACTGGTAGATTTTGAATTTGATCAAGACCCCTTTACTTCCAAACGATTCCGCAATTGGTTTAATGTCAATTGGAATCTTAGTGCTATTCGGGTAGATCATGCCTTTTCTGCCAGCAGTCGAATGCAGTTTAGGGGTTTTATGTTGAATGCCCGTCGACAGTCGGTAGGGGAGTTAGGCCCGATCAATAGACCAGATCCTGGACAAGAGCGCGATTTGATCAAAGGATTCTATCATAATCTAGGGGCAGAATTTAGATATTTGAAGCAATACCAATTCAAAGGATCATTGAATACTTTTTTGGTAGGTGCGAGAGCCTATCAAGGTAATACTCAAAATCAACAGGGCTTTGCTGCCGCTGACTCCACCGCATCCTTTGTTTTCTTGAACCCAACAGAACCACAGATATCGGACTATAGCTTCCCTGGAAGTAATCAAGCTGTATTTGCAGAGCATATTTTCAATTTCAATGATCGCTTTTTCGTCAGTCCAGGTATGCGTTTGGAACATCTAGTAACGCGATCAGCAGGCTATTATTACTACAGAGTTTTTGCTGGGAATCAATTATTGATCGAAGAGCAGGTACAGGTGGACATGGAGCGTCCTAGGTTATTTCCTTTGTTTGGAATTGGGCTAGCATATAAATTGGGTGAAGATAAACAGCAAGAGATTTATGCCAATGGGTCTCAAAACTTCCGCTCTATCAATTTCTCTGATATTAGTGTGAGTAATCCGAATCTAATAGTAGATCAAGACCTGTCTGATGAGCAGGGGTATAATTTGGAACTGGGGTATAGAGGAAAACACCCTAATGGTCGATACCGCTTTGATGCAAACGTGTTTTTCCTGTCCTATCAAAATCGAATCGGGCTCAGTACGCTGGTTAATCCAGATTTGACCATAAGTACCTATCGAACCAATATTGGTGATGCCAGGGTAGTGGGTTTAGAATCTTTCCAACAATATAATTTCAAACCTATTCAGCTTGGGAAAGAAATTTTAAAATGGCTTGTTTTTGCTAATTGTTCATACCAACAAGGGACTTACGTCAAGGCTAGTCCAGATATTGAAGGCAATCAGCTGGAAAAAATCCCTCCATTTTCTCTGAGAACGGGTATCAACTTAAAATGGGGAAATTGGGGTATGAACTTCCTCTATTCTTTTATAGCAGAACAGTTCACAGATGCTACCAATGCTATTTTTGTTGCTGATGCTACCCGTGGGATTATCCCTGCCTATCAAGTAGGGGATTGCTCCTTAAGCTGGAAAAAAGATAGGTTAGGATGCACGCTTGGCATAAATAATATTTGGAATGAAATCTACTTCACACAACGGGCTGTATCCTATCCTGGGCCTGGCATTATGACTGCCGCTCCTAGAATTTTACATTTTTCTCTTAGTCTAAAACTTTAATTTTTACTGTAAATCAGTTAACTTTTAGTTATTCTCCATTCTTAAGTTGAACATTTTTCATGTAGGTCCAGCAATACTATTGATGAATATATTTGCTCTATTGACCCTTAATTAAAGAATTAGGAGTTAAACTTATTTTTATACTAACTATACAAA